>JAYVWQ010000438.1:0-2319 GCA_043785945.1 Akkermansia sp. | reverse complement strand
GTGAGTAGAAGCACCGGCAGAAAAATCTTCAACTTGTAATCGTCCGCCCGTCATGGTCGCCGCCGCCGCCGTTCACTCGTCGCCTCTAAATTCGCGCTTGAGCCAGCCGCCCAAACCTTCGCGCGGGGGCAGCGGCTTTTCCTCCACGATGATGCCTTGGGCGGCGAGGAGCCGGCGGAGAAAGAGCCGGTCGGGAATGTCCTTTTCGCGGTGGGTCTGCTTCATCCGCCAAAGCGTCTGCGGCGAGGCGAAGGGGATGCGCACGCCGTTCACTTCGTGATGAATCACGTCGCGCATCGCCTCCGCATAGTCCACGCCGCCGCCGCTCTTCATCAGGTCCACGAGAATTTCATCAGCCACCCGCACCACGCCAAATTCCTCAACTTCGCCAGGCTTGATTTCGCGCACGGCCTGATCGGGGAGTGACATCAGGCCCTTGATCACGCGGGTTTCATTCTCGACGCCGGTTTGGATCACCAGGTCCAAATCCATCGTGGTGCGGCTGTAGCCGGCGGCGCGGATGGCAAAGCCGCCCACGACGATGTACTGCGCGCCGAGTTCGTTGAGGATGCGGCAGAGTTTGACCACGTCTTCGAGCGTCGGTTCGCGACACTCGGACTGGTTCAAGTCTGCGGGCGGGTCAGCATCTGCCATAGCCACTCATCCGCTTCTTCGTGGGTGCGGAAGCGGTAAACGCCTTTGGGAATCGGCAGGGTGCGGAAAGCTTTCTTCCACGCGCGCGCGTCGGCGCTGCGTTGTGCGCCGGTCACGGACAAAGTATTGGCCGGAGCCTGGCGTCGGCCCACCGTCTTGCCCAGCGTCTCTTCGAGATTAATGATCGGCTTCACTGTTTACGCGGCGGCTTTGTCGCTCTTGTGGCGGAGGAGAGGCTTGGCCTCACCGCGCACCACGGCGGCGGTGATTTTGATCGCGGCCACGTCGTCCCGGCTGGGGATTTCGTACATGGCATCGAGCATGACCTTCTCGATCAGGCTGCGCAGGGCGCGGGCCCCGGTGCCCTTCTTCATGGCCTGCACGGCAAATTCACGGAGCGCGTCGTCGGAGAATTCCAGTTCCACGTCCTCCAGCGACATGAGCTTGGCATACTGTTTGGTCAGCGAGTTGCGCGGCTCGGTCAGAATCTGCACGAGCTGGTCCTCGGTGAGTTGCTCAAGGACCGTGACCATGGGGAGCCGACCGATGAATTCGGGGATGAAACCGTAGTTGATCAAATCCTCCGGCTCAACGTGGTGGAGAATTTCGTCGCGGTTGATTTCCGCGACCCGATGTCCGTCGGAGATCGCGCCAAAGCCCATCACGCGGTTGCCAAGGCGGCGCTGAATGATTTTTTCCAATCCAGTAAAGGCTCCACCGCAGATGAAGAGGATGCCGCTGGTGTTGACGCGGATGTATTCCTGCTGGGGATGTTTGCGGCCGCCCTGGGGAGGCACGTTGCACACGGTCCCTTCGAGCATCTTGAGCAGCGCCTGCTGCACGCCCTCGCCGCTCACGTCGCGGGTGATGGAGACGTTCTCGGTCTTGCGCGCGATCTTGTCGATCTCGTCGATGTAAACGATGCCGCGCTGGGCGCGCTTCACGTCGTAGTCGGAATTCTGCAGCAGGCGGAGCACGATGTTCTCCACGTCTTCGCCCACGTAACCGGCCTCGGTCAAAGTGGTGGCGTCGGCGATGGCGAAGGGCACATCGAGAATGCGGGCCAGCGTGCGGGCCATGAGCGTCTTGCCGGAGCCAGTGTTGCCGATGAGCAGGATGTTGCTCTTTTCCAGTTCCACTTCGCCTTCGCGCTGCGACTTGAGTTCGTCGCCGCCCTTGCCCTGCGGCGCTTCATGCAGCACGCGCTTGTAATGATTGTGAACGGCCACAGCCAGGGTCTTCTTGGCCTGCTCCTGCCCGATGCAATACTTGTCGAGGTAGTTTTTGATCTCCACCGGTTTGGGCACCGAACTGATCATGGCCGGCTTCTTCGACTCGACGGCGGCCAGTTCCTTGTCGAGCACGCTCTTGCAGAGGATGACGCAGTTGTCGCAGATATAAACGCCCGGCCCTTGGATGAGCTTGCGCACTTCCGCGTGGGATTTTCCGCAGAAACTACAGAGGGTTATATTTGTCGGCCTCGCCATGTCCAAAGACCTTAGCGGATGGCCGGGGCGGGGTCAGGCTATTTTTTCATAATGTCTGTGCCACGCTGCGTTCGCGCCTCTACGGCTCCACCACCGTCCGATAAAACCTCCGCGCCCGGTTCGTGCTCGTGAAATCGATCACCTCCTGCCGCTCCGCCGACAGCACTCCGTTCGTCAG
>JAYVWQ010000437.1:0-5340 GCA_043785945.1 Akkermansia sp. | reverse complement strand
CCATCGACGTGCCCATCGTGACCAATGCGGTCTTCGACATCCTCGTGCGGCCCGACGCGAGCGCGAACAATGTGCTGGTGAAGCTGGACGGCGGCATGGACTTGAACAGCCACATGGGCCTCGGCTCGACCAACACGGACAAGCGCGACAACCGCCCCGGCGCGGCCACGGATGTTTTCCTCGGCTACGAACAGGCGCTCTTCCGCTACCGGCGCGGGCCGGAGAAGTTTGCCGCGACCAACATCGCAAAGGACAACGTCTATTCGCTCGGCGCGGAGACGTATCAATACCGCGTCAACTCGAATAACGCAGCGGTCGTGGTCGGCAGCGGCGTGGGCGCGGGCATCACCACCGAGACGGCGCACTGGGTCTTTCATGATCCGAACCGGCCCGTGACCGGCATCGCCAGTCCGCCCGCCACGCAACGCGTGCCGCCCACACCGACGGCCGGGCAACTGACAAAACTCTGGGTGAAGGTTGCCTACCAGTTCGACATCAACAACGGACGCATCTACTACACGACTGATGGATCGAATCCCGAAGGCTCCTTCGGCACCGGGCGTGGCACCACGCAGGTCATCACGATGAATTTCTCGCACACGGAGTCGCAGGTGGATGGCGTGGTGGACTGGTGGAGCAACTCCATTCCAGCCCAGGTCAACGGCACCGTTGTGAAATACAAAGCGGCCTTCTACGACGACGGCATCAGCCCCATCTCAGACGGAGACGACGCGAAGGCATACGGCGTGACCCAGTTCGCGATCACGAACTTTAACCCCACGACGGCGTTCGTGTATCTGCACAATGACCGCAACACGAACTGGTCGCGCACCGGATTGGAGGAAGGGTTCCACATTGTACGGGCGCGGGCTTTCCTGCCGCGCTCCGGCAAGTCTTCGGTGTTCAACACCTTCTCGCAGACCTTTTACTACGACGCCGCACCGCCGGATGGCGTCATCGCATTCCCGACCACCAACAGCACACTCACCAGCCAGCAGTATGGCGTGGTCGTGCGCGCCGACTCATCCGTCACGTCCGTCGAATACAACATCGTGGACAGCAATGCGGCCAACGACGACGCGCTCACCGGCCTGACCAACGGCAACGGGTCGAACGTGTGGGTGCGCGCCACGACGGTCTCGCCGAGCGGCACGCTGACGACGCAGTATCCGAACTTCCCGCAGGAGTTCCGCTTCAACTATTACGCCGTGCCCTCCAGCGGCAGCGCGACCATCACGGTGCGGCTCAAGGAAGTGACGACGGCGGTGCTGACCAACCGCGTGAAGCTGTTGACCCGCACCGTGACTACACTCGCCCCGGCGCAGACGCTGGAAGTCGCCTTCCCCAGCGCGGACGGCCAGACGCTGTCGATCAATCCCGGCGACAGCTACACGCTGGTCTTCCGCTTCAGCGACGTGCTGACGGCGAACGTGACGAACTTCGTCATCCGCATCGACGACGCAATGCAGCCGCGCTTCTCCCCAAGCAACACTGCGCTCTACGTGTTTCAGGACCAGACGGTCGGCGATCAGAAGAACGAACTGCGCTACACTTGGACGAACATCATCCCCGGCCAGCACAACCTCGAAGTGAACTTCAACGGCGATGGATTGGCCTTGGAAGCGGCGCGCTTTGTGAATGTGAACGTCAGCGGCGCGACGGTCAGCATCGTGCAGCCGCCGTCCGCCGATTCGGAGGGTCGTTCGCCCTACCAGATCATCTTCCCGTCCGAGAACGGCGTGCCGCTGGTTCACGCGTCCGTCATCACGACCCAGACCACGACCACGCCGACCAATGTGCTGATCAGCTTCAGCACGAATCTGTTCGCAAGCGGCGTGGCGGTGCGCGACACCAACTTCGCCGGCAATGCGAAGCGCTGGGATTTCCTGTGGAGCAATCTCGTGGAGGGCACGTTCACCATCCGCGCGGATGCGCTGGGCGGCGACACCAACTCGGCGACACGCGTGGTGCAGGTGATTTATGCGCCCATTGATCAGTTCAAGTTGCTCGCCCCGGCACGCGTCGGCGACACGTTCACGTTCTCCATCCAGACGCTCGACGGTCGCACTTACGTGGTCGAATACACCGACAACCTCGCGGTCCCAAGCTGGCAGCCGCTGCCGAACGTGAACGGCGACGGCACGGTGAAGACGGTGAGCAACACCGCGCCCGGCGTGCCGCAGCGGTTCTTCCGCTTCAAAACGTTGTGAAAGGTGGGGCGCGTCGCTCCGCGCGCGCCGTGGATCGGAGTGACGTGTCACGTTGACCAGAATTAGAGCCGGCACGAACCGCCCAAGCCCACTCAGTTCATCCTGCCTCACCCACGGCGCGCGCGGAGCGACGCGCGCCACCAGCCGAAGTCAGAGAAATACCTTGAAGCCGTTCTGCCGCCGGGCCGTCGATAAAGACACGTTCCCAAACAGCTTGCCTCGATGGACTCGCGGCGTAAGGTGGCGGCATCGCCACAAGGCCAACGGAACGCCTGAACATGGACATGAAGGGACGCACATTTGTTTTGCTGGGAATTCTCGCCCCGCTGCTGGCCTGGGGTGCGGCGGCTCCGTCGCCGGCTCCCGCCGCACCGCCGCCATTGCCGGTCATCCGCGCGCTGGAACTGCGGCCCGCGCAGTTGACCCTCCGCGATGCGCGCGATGAGCGCCGCGTGCTTGTGCTCGGTAAAACGGCAGGCGGCGATCTCGTCGATCTCACGGCCCAGGCGGTCTTCAAAAGCGAATCCCCTACCGTGGAACTCGATGGCGCCTACGTGCGCGCGAAGCAGAAGGGTTCGGCCGAGATTTTAATCACCGCTGCGGGACAGAAGGCGCGGCTGGCGGTCGTGGTGGAAACGGCAGATACGCCCGAGGTGCGCTTCGTGCGGGACATCCAGCCGGTGCTGGCCAAAGCCGGTTGCAACGCGGGGACATGCCATGGCTCGGCCAAGGGAAAGAACGGCTTTAAGCTTTCGCTGCGCGGCTACGATCCCGACTACGATTATCAAGCACTCGTCAATGACATCTCCGGCCGCCGCTTCAACCGCGTCGCGGCCGAGGAAAGTTTGATGCTGCTCAAACCCACCGCCGAGGTGCCGCACGAGGGACGGCAGGCCATCAAACCCGGCTCGCGCGAATATCAGTTGATCCGCGACTGGATTGCGCAGGGCACCAAGGGCGAAGCGCTAAAGGCCGGCCGCGCCGTGAGCATGGAAATTCTGCCGGGCGACGTGGAGATGGATTTGCCGGGGCGCTCCCAGCAGATGCTCGTGGTCGCGAAATACGCCGACGGCACCACGCGCGACGTGACCCGCGACGCGCATTTCAGCGTGAGCAACACCGAGGTGGCGCAGGCGGATCGCGACGGCACGGTGCGCGGATTGCGCCGGGGCGAAGCAGCGATTCTCGTCCGCTACGAGGGCATCTATGGCACCAAGCTGCTCACCATCATGGGCGACCGCAGCGGCTATCAGTGGCAGGACGTGGCCGAGAATAACTTCATTGACCAGCACGTGAACGCGAAGTTGCGCCGGATGAAAATCATTCCCTCCGAGCTTTGCACCGAAGCCGAATTCCTGCGCCGCGTCTCGCTCGACCTGACCGGCCTGCCGCCGCAAGCCGACCGCGTGCGCGCCTTTCTCGCCGACCCGACGCCCTCGAAGGAGAAACGCGAAAAGTTGATCGATGAATTGATCGGCAGCCCCGACTTCGTGAAGTCATGGGCAAACAAGTGGGCCGATCTGCTGCAATGCAACAGCGAGCAACTTGGCCAGAAGGGCGTGTGGGTTTACCGCCAGTGGATCGCGGAATGCGTCGCGCAGAACATGCCCTACGACCAGTTCGTGCGCACGGTCCTGTCGGCCGAGGGCAGCACCTACCAGAATCCCGCCGCGAACTACTTCCGCGTCCTGAAGGAGCCGGGCAAGATCACCGAGGACGTGAGCCAGACCTTCCTGGGCGTGCGCTTCAACTGCAACAAGTGCCACGATCATCCCTTCGAGCGCTGGACGCAAAACCAGTATTACGAGTTTGGCGCGCACTTCGCCCGCGTGGCCTTCAAGAAAGGCGCGCTGCCGGGCGAGGAGATTGTTTATCGGAGCATCAACGGGGGCGAGGTGAAGCATCTCAAGACGGAAATGGTTGTGGCGGCCAAGGTGCCCTTCGGAACCGCGCGCGAAATCAAGAACGACGACGAACGACGCGATGTGTTCGTCGATTGGCTGACTTCGAAAGAGAATCCGCTCTTCGCCAAGTCGATGGCCAACCGCACCTGGAGCTACTTCTTCGGCAAGGGCATCATTGATCCCGTGGACGACATCCGGGGCGGCAATCCGCCGAGCAATCCTGCGCTGCTTGACGCGCTGACGGCAGAATTCATCAAGAGCAACTTCGACCTGCGCGCGCTGATGCGGACGATCTGCCAGTCGCGCACCTACCAGCTTTCGATCATTCCGAACAAGTGGAACGAGGACGACACGATGAACTTCTCCCACGCCAGCCCGCGCCGCCTGAGCGCGGAGCAGATGCTGGACGCGGTGGCCGTGGCCACGGGTGTGCGCCCGCAGTTCAGCGGCATGCCCGTGGGGATGCGCCCGGTGGAACTGCCGGATGGCACCGTGACGGGCAATGATTTCCTCGCGCTCTTCGGCCGGCCCAAACGCCAGTCCGCCTGCGAGTGCGAACGCAGCAGCAGCCTGACGCTCTCGCACGCCCTCAACCTGATCAACGGCACCACCTTGGGCGAGGCGGTCAGTTCCCCGAACAGCCGCGTGGCGAAACTGGTCGAGACCGAGAAGGACAATCAGAAGCTGGTGGAGGAAATTTATCTCTCGTGCCTGAACCGGCCACCCACGGCCAAGGAGATCGCGGCCATTGATTTCGCGGCCGCCAAGTCACGTCTCGAACTGGCGCAGGATTTGACCTGGGCGCTGATCAATAGCTCGTCGTTTGTGTTTAACCGATGAACTCCGCAACTGGTTACACGATTAATGATTTGCTTGGCTTGGTTGTCACCGAGAAAGCCAGAGGGTTGTCTTTGCACGCTGGACACCCACCAGTGGTTTCCGTTCGGGGCGAGGCTTACGCAATTGAAGGACCGGATATTTCTTTCCTGAACGCAGACGAACTTCTGAGGAGTCTAGCAACGACGCGACAAATTCGTGAACTGCGGGAACGCGGCCAGATTGAATTTCTTCATGACTTTCAGGGACACGCGCAATTCAAGGTTCTGGTTAAGTCAGAGGGAGATGGATTTCAGGTCGAATTGGAGCGAATGACGACTGTTTAAAAGGACTATGACCACACTCACTGCATTCATCGGAGGCTGGGAACTGTTGCTCATCGCGGCGGT
>JAYVWQ010000436.1:0-6520 GCA_043785945.1 Akkermansia sp. | reverse complement strand
CGGATCGACTCGGGCGCGTCCGGGTCCGGCATCTTTTGCCGTTGCGCGGTGAGCCGCTGCACCTGGGCGCGGTGATCGATCTGCGTGGTGAACGGCGGGCCGGCCAGGCGGGAGAGAATTTCCGCGAGCGCTTCCGCCTCGTCCCGATCCGTCCGCGCCAGCCGCCGCGCGCAATCGGCGGGCGTCGGCCAGGCCGTCGTCCGCGCCGTGCCGGCCGTCACGCGGGACGGCAGGAGTTGTTCCACGCCGGCGGCGAGCGTTTGAGCGAGCAGATAGTTGCCCCGGAAGTTCAGGTGAACGTGTTCGTAAAACAAATCCGCGCCGGGCAGGCCGTCCGGGCTTTGCTCGGCGAAAATCTTTTCGGCGTCCGCCAAAATGATCCGCGCCGCTTCCTGTCCGCCGGCCTGGCGGCGAATCTGATCGTTGAGCGCGCGGTCGCAACGAAAGCGCAGCGTGTCGAGATCGCGCGCGGCTTGAAAATGCGACCGCGCTTCCGCCGTTGCGCCGAGGGCCAGCGCGAGGCGGGCCTGACGAAACCACAGTTCGGCAAAGCGGTCGTCGCGCAAAGCCGCCTCACGAAAAGCGGCGGCGGCGGCCTGAAGCTGGCCCGCTTGTTCGGCGGCCACGCCGGCGGCAAAAAATTGTTCCCACTGCGCCCGCTCCGCCGGGCCGAGGTCCGGGCGATGGGCCGAGGCAAAGGGCGCGCAGTCCTTCAAGTTGACCGCCACTGTGCTCACGACGAGACCCACGCCCGCCTTCCGTCCGACGGCCAGCAGGTCGGCAAGGTTTTGCTCGAAGTGCCGATAGACACCGCGCAGGCGAGGCTCATCCGCGCGCACTTGTTGATCGAGAAACATGGCCATGCCGCCCCATTCGCCCGGCGCCGCCGTGCCTTCCTGCCACCGCACGCGCAGCGCCTCCAGCGCCTGCCCGGTGCGGGTGGACTGAAGCGCGAGGCTCGCGCGGATGACCGGCCGGGGCGGAACCTGCGGGCCAAAAACCGTGCCGGCTCCGAACGGGCCGACCACTTCGTTGTTGCCCATGTAGATCACCCAGATGTCGCCCCCGGCGCGGGCGCAGTCGCGCGCGATGGGCAGGACGACGTGGGAGTTGATGCCGGTCATGGCGGCGTTCACCACCTCGAAGCGCGTGCCCGGATAGCGCATACTCAGCATCGCTTCGAGCACGCGGGGCAGGCCCGAGCGCGGCTGCGGATCGCCGTAGGCGGCGGATTCGCCGAAGACAAAAATCCGCACCGTGCCCTCGGGCCTGGCCCGCGTGATGGATATGGGATGCGGGGTGCGCGCCCGGCGTGCGCCGAAAAAGCGCCAGCCAAACTGATTGTTCTGCACGAACGTCTTCGCGCCCTGATGGAATGAGGACAGCAAAAAATCCGTGGGATGACCGAACCCGACCAGCCGCAGAATAATCTCCACGAGGGCGAAGAAAAACAACGGCCCGCCCAGCATCAGGAGCAGTCGCGCCGCCCAAATTTTCCAGCCCACCAACCGCGCGGCGGGAGCGGCGACACCGCCGCGCTGGGAAGATGACTGGTGACGCCGTTGGCTCATGGGCGGGGGCGGCGCTTCAAGAACGGCGGGCCGTGACTTCCACGCTGGCGCGGTTCTTGGCGATGTGTTGCGCCGCCAGGACACCGCGCCAGTTGGTGTTCGGATACACGAGCGCGTCGCGCCCGATGACACTGCCGGGATTGAGCACGGCGTTGCAGCCCACCTCGGCCCGGTCACCGATCATCGCGCCGAATTTCCGCAAGCCGCTGTCGATGGTTTTTTTCTGCCACTCCACCGCGATGTGGCCGGGCGTGAGCTTGAGGTTGGAAATTTTCACGCCCGCCCCGAGGTGCGCCTTGTGGCCAAGAATTGAATCGCCGACGTAACTGAAGTGCGGCACCTGCGCGTCATTGAAGAGCAGCGCATTTTTGAACTCGCACGAGTTTCCGATCACGCAGCCGTCGCCGATGATCACGTCCTCGCGGAGATAGGCGTTGTGACGAATCTGGCAGTTCTTCCCGATGATGGCGGGACCTTTAATCATCACGCCGTCCTCCACCACCGTGCCCGCGCCGATGAAGACATTCTGGCCGACCCACGCGCCGCCCACGCAGGTATTGTGCAGGCCGGGGCGGAGATGCTGCGCGAGGTAGGCTTTGATTTTCTTGAGCGCATCCCAAGCGTGCTCGCAGCCGTCGAAGAGCGCGGCGTGCTCGGTCTGTGTCAGGTCAAACAAGTCTGAGGGTTTGAACATGGGCGGGATTAAACACCAAACTTCAAACTTCCAACACCAAGAAAACACCCAGCGGCCCGGCAGCTTTTTGACGGGGAGCTTTCTGAATAAACCAAGGCGCGGAGTGCGGGCGTCTCGCCCGCGTGTTTCCAAAGCTGGCGTGGCGATTCGGGCGGACGAGACGTCCGCGCTCCGGGTTATTCGGACAGGCTCTCAAATCAAATGTTGCCCAAGATGGACGTGGCCGCCATTGCCTCACTCGCCGTCCGGTCCGATAATCTCCTCATGGGTTTGCGGGTTCTCATCGTGCCGGACAAGTTCAAGGGCACTCTCACTGCGCTGCAGGCGGCGGAAGCCATGGCGCGCGGCTGGCGGGCCACGCGCGCAGGCGACACCGTGGAGTTGCTCCCGATGAGCGATGGCGGCGACGGCTTCGGCGTGGTGCTCGGCGATTTGCTCGGCGCGGAACTGCGCGTCTCCAAGACCGTCGATGCCGCCCACCGTCCGCTGCTCGCCGAGTGGTGGTGGGAATCCAAGAGCGCCACCGCCATCATCGAAGCCGCGCGCATCAATGGTCTCGGCCCCCTGCCGCGTGGGAAATATCACCCCTTCGAGCTGGACACCCACGGACTCGGCGCGGTCCTGCGAGACGCGGCGGCGACGGGCGCGCGACGCTGCATCATGGGCATCGGCGGCAGCGCCACGAACGACGGGGGATTCGGCGTGGCTCGCGCGATGGGCTGGGAATTTCTCAATGCGCACGACATGCCTTTGGAACGCTGGACCGAGTTGCACTCCCTCACGCAGATCAAAATTCCCGCCCGGGAGCGCTGGTTCGACGAGTTCGCCGTGGCGGTGGACGTGAACAATCCATTGCTCGGCCCCACCGGTTGCACTCGCGTCTATGGGCCGCAGAAGGGATTGCAGGCATCGGATTTTGAATTTGCCGAGCGCTGCCTCGGGACACTGGCCACCGTGGCGCAGCAGGAACTGCATCTCGCTACCGCGACGGAACCAGGCACCGGCGCAGCCGGCGGGCTGGGCTTTGGGCTGCGCACTTTTCTGGGCGCGCGGCTGGAACCGGGATTCGCCCTGTTCGCGCAGCTCGCCGGACTTGGTTCCCGGCTGGAACAAGCGGACCTCGTGCTCACCGGGGAAGGCGCGATAGATGACCAGACGCTGATGGGCAAGGGCGTGGGCGAACTCGCGCAACTCTGCCGCCGATTAGACAAGCGATGCTTCGGCTTTGCGGGCGTGGTCACGGACGAACGCCGGGCGCGCGCGCTGTTCACTGATGTCCACGTCATGACCAGCGTGACCACGGCGGCTGAGGCCCAGGCGAACGCCGCGCCTTGGCTGGAGGAAATTGCACGCCGCGCCGCGCGGGCGGTTTGAGAAGAGAGTGCCAGCGATTCCATCCAAGCCGTTAATTTAACGAGCAGGGATGAAACCGGACTACCAGCAACCGCAATTGCTCAGGTGTGCTTTAACACGATGTTAAAGACGATGTTGCCCGCGTCGCGGGAGCGGTCAAAAACCCTTTCCAAAAGCTCGTAAAGATCCTTGAGGATAATCGCCTTGATGGCTTCGTGCTGGCCACCGAAGAGGTCGCGCAGCACTTCGAGCATGAGCTTGTCCGCGTCGCCCTCGATGCGTTGCAGCTTGTTGTTTAAGGCTTTCATGCCGTCGAGGTCCGTCTTGTTACGGAGGGCGTGGACCATCTGAAAAAGCGCGTCGGTGATTTCTTCCAGCATGGCAATGTGCCTGGAGAACTCCACATCCCGGAGGCGCGGCGCGCATAGAATGTAGCGCTCGGCAAACTTTTCCATCGTCTTGGGAATTTTATACAGGGCGTGCGACAGCTCCTCGATATCCTCGCGTTCGAGGGCCGTGACGAAGGTGCTCATCAGCAGGTCGCGAATCTCGGTGTCCAGTTGCTTCTCATGCCGGCGCGCGGCGATGAACTCATCCAAAGTGGGCGTAACGGAAGGGTTGAGGAGAATGCGTTTGAGCGCGGCGACGCTATTCTGCGACTCCTTCGCACTTTCTTCGAGCAGCGCGAAGAACGGATCATCTTTGCCGAGAAACTTTTGTAGCGAAAACATACGTTTGAATTTGTCCCACAACCGTCAGCGCCGTGCCACGGAAAACTTACCCGGTCGCCGTGCCCAGCTGAGGTGAAGCGGTTCTTTCTTCTCCATGTCTCAGTGGGTCCAGCCCAGCGCCTGACAGACGCGCACCAGCGACCAAGCGAGAAGGCCCGTGGCCGGGATGGTAAAAATCCACGTCCACAGGATGCGCTCGACGATGATGAGGTTGAGGGCGGTGGACCGTTTGGCCACTCCCACGCCCATGATGGCGGTGGTGATGGCGTGCGTGGTGGAAATGGGCATGCCGAGCTTGCCCGCCACTAGGAGCAGGGTCGCGCCGGTGGCTTCGGCGGCGAAGCCATTGACGGGTTTAAGCTTCACCAGCTTGTGCCCGAGAGTGGCGATAATTTTCCATCCGCCGATGTAGGTGCCCAGGGCCATGGCAATGGCGCAACACCACTTCACCCAAGTGTGGATTTCAAAAGTGGGTGTCTTAAGGAAGTTGAGCCAGGTGGGAATGTTATCAAGGTCGCCGGACTTGGTCGCAGCGAAGCAGGCCAGGGCCATGATACCCATGGTCTTTTGCCCGTCGGCGAATCCGTGGGCCCAGCCCATGTAGGCGGCGCTCACGAGTTGGGCCTTGCCGAAAATGCGGTTCACCCAGATGGGCTTCCAAGAACGGATGATAATGAAGAGCAGACCCATCATCAGGAACCCACCGACAAAGCCGATGACCGGCGAACTCAGCATGGGGATGACAACTTTGTAGTAGAGACCGTCGTGGATAAGTTTGCCGGTCTTGGGATCAATTTTCTCCACCGACCACCGGAGGACGTTCCAGTTGTTCCGCGCCGTGGCCAAAGCCGCGCCGATCAAGCCGCCGATGAGCGCGTGACTGGAACTGGAGGGAATGCCGTAATACCAAGTAACGAGATTCCAAATGGTGCCGGCCAGCATGGCGCAGAAAACGGTAAAAGTGGTGATGAGCGCCGTATCCACCAACCCAGCCCCGACGGTCTTGGCCACGGCCACGCCTCCCATCGCCCCGATCAGGTTGGTGACGGCGGCGAGAATAACGGCCTGCCGGGGCGTGAGCACCTTCGTGGAGACCACGGTGGCGATGGCGTTGGCGGCATCATGAAAGCCGTTGGTGTAGGTGAAGATCAGCACCATGATCAGCACCACAATCAGGAAAATCAACGCAGTGGACATGATGGCTTAGGATTGTTTCAAGGCGATGTGCGAGACGACCACGCCGGCGTCGCGGCATTTATCGACGACCTTTTCAAGCAGTTCGTAGAGATCCTTCAGCACGATCACGTGCATGGCTTCGTGCTTGCCGCTGTAAAGATCGCGCAGGAGTTCCAGCATAAGTTTGTCGGCCTCGCCTTCCACCTTTTGGAGATGCTCGTTCTGTTCCTTGATCTTCTTGAGGTTCATGCCGGTCTTGATCTCCCGCAGCATGGTGAGGATGGTGCGCGCGGCATCTTCCGCCATGCCAACGTGCTTGGTAAAGGTGATGGCACGAATGGCGGGACCGGTCAGGACGTAGCGCTCGGCAAATTTCTCGATGGTCTTGGGAATTTTGTAGAGGGCGTTGCAGAGCAATTCGATGTCTTCACGCTCCATGCCGGTGACCGAAGTCTTAACGAGAAGTTCACCGATTTGCGTGGTGATGATCTTGTCCTTGCGCCGGGAGGCGGCGAATTCGTCAAGATTCACCGTCGCATCAGGATGGGTCAGAACCCGCTTCAGCGCTTCCACGCTGGCTAGGCCTTCTTCGGCGCTGGCTTCAAGGAGGGCGAAGAACTGGTCGTCTTTGCCAAGGAATTTTTGCAATGAAAACATGTTTATACTTTGTGACAGAGTCGTGACGTTTGCACGGAGATTACGGCAACATATTGGTGTCTGAATTGCGACGGAACGGTGACATTGTTAATTTCCAAACAGTTTTTAATGAACTTTTTCAAGCGTCCCCGTCATGACCGAAAACTGTCACTGCCTCTCTCTCTCGGCAGATTTGCGCCGCCGCTTTATTATTTGGGTACAGTTTTTATTTGCCCGGCTTTGAGCATGACAGTGGAAGGCGGGCCGGAGTAAAAGGAACAAGAGACAACCATGTCGGCGCAAAAGTGCATCCCAATGCTGAAGGCTCTCGCGGATCAAACCCGTTGGGGCATTGTGCG
>JAYVWQ010000435.1:0-2948 GCA_043785945.1 Akkermansia sp. | reverse complement strand
CCTCCGACTCGCGGCGCAGGAAGCGCAGGGCGAAGCCATCACGCCGCCCGGCCTGCCCGCCTTCGTGCCGGAGCCGCAGAGCTTCGTCTCCACGGACTGCGTGCATGCACCGGGCGAAGATGATTCCACCGCCGAGTCGTCGGCTGCCGCCGCGCATTTCCACTACGGGAAAGAGAAGCCGCCAGCTTACCGGACCGATTGAGGCTGCTCCCAAGTTTCGTCCCGCGTTCGCACCTGCTCCGCTCCGTCCCCATGCGTTGACTCGCCTCGCGCACATTGCTACAACGGCCCGCGAATGTTTTCCTTGTTCCAAATGACGCGCCCATGAAATCGCACAAGCCCAAATACCGCCGCATCCTCCTCAAACTTTCCGGCGAAGCCCTCGGCGACGCGCAGAGCAACGGCATCGACGGCCCGCGCGTGGCGGACATGGCCGCGCAGATCGGCGAGGTGCGGGGGCTGGGCTTGGAACTGGTCATCGTCATCGGGGGCGGGAACATCTTTCGCGGCGTGGCGGGCAGCGAGCAGGGCATCGAGCGCGCCACGGCGGATTACATGGGCATGCTGGCCACGGTCATCAACGCGCTGGCCTTGCAGGATGCGCTCGAACGTCACGGCGTGCCGACCCGCGTGCAGAGCGCCATCAACATGACGCAGATTGCCGAGCCGTTCATCCGTCGCCGCGCCATGCGCCATCTGGAGAAGGGGCGTGTGGTCATCTTCGCCGCTGGCACGGGCAATCCTTACTTCTCCACCGACACCGCCGCCGCCCTGCGGGCCAACGAGATGGGGGCCGAAGTCATTCTCAAGGCCACCAAGGTCGATGGCATCTACGACAGCGACCCGAAGAAAAATCCCAAGGCCGTGCGCTACGCCCGCATCACCTATCTCGAAGCGTTGCAGAAGCAGCTCAAGGTCATGGACTCCACGGCGTTCAGCCTCTGCATGGACAACAAGATGCCCATCATCGTGTTCGACCTGTTCAAGCCGCACAACTTGAAGCGCGTGGCGCTGGGCGAGGAAGTCGGGACGCTCGTCACCGGGTAGAGGCGGGCAGGGCGCGGTGCTCCGGGCGAGTCGCAGAGCATCGGGGAGACGCGCCCGAACAACCACAAGCTCCACCGCACGAACCTTCCATCTGTGCAGGCTCTACCATCCCCCACCCCGGCGCGGGTGGAGCGACGCGCCCCACCTTTCGCGCCCCGGTGTTCACGGAGTGCCGATTACTGAACATCTTCCCCACCCGCCCGCTACGGCAGGGACGGCGTGACGATGCGGTAGTATCGCTCCCCAACCGGCCCCGGCGGCACCGGCGTGTTCAACTCCACCGTGCGGATCAGTGGCGAGGCCGGAATGTTGGTCAGGCGGCTCCAGAGGGCCGCGCCGAGGTTGGTGCGGAACTGCACGGTGTAGCCAATGTTCGTCTGGGCCACGAACTGCAGCGTGCTGGCGTTCGTCGCGCTCAAAAGAATATTCAGCCGGCTCAGGGCATTGGTCGGATTCGTCCCCGCCACGTACTCGTCGCGATTGCTCATGCCATCGCCGTCGAAGTCGAGCAGCGCATCCGCCGCGTTGTTGGTGCTGAAGCCGTATTGCAGTTCCCATCCATCGGCCAGGCCGTCGCGATCAAAATCCGCGAGCACGAAAAGATTAGTGATGCCCTGACCCGGACTGACCGCCGAGGAACCAGCCTGATTGACCACCACCACGGTGATGCGCGCGTTCACCAGCACGTTGGAGATCGTGACCGTGGGCAGGGTATTGGTGAAGAAGGCCGCCCCGTTGCGCAGCCAGCGGTAGGTCAGCGGCGGTGCACCGGTGGCCGTGATGCTGAAGGTGGCACTGCCTCCTTGCAGCACCGTCACCGGCACCATCGGCACCGAGACGCCTGGCTTGACGGAAACAAAGATGAAGGCGTTCGAGCTGGTCAGGGAGGAAAGATCATCCGTGACCACGACGGAGAAATTGCCGTGGTGCGCAGGGTAGGCCGCGTTGCTGAAACTGTAGCTGGCGTTGGTGGCCGCGAGAATGTTGCTCCCCTCGAAACGCCACTGATAACGCACCACGCCGGTCCCATTGGCGAACGAGGACAGGGTCACGTTGGTGCCGGGCAGGACGATCTGCCCCACCGGCTGCAAGGTGAACGCGACGGGAATCAGAATCACCAGGGTGGCGTCAGCACTCGCCACCGCTCCGGCGCTGTTGAAAACAAAAACGCCGTAGGTGCCGACCTGGTTCGCTTGCAGGCTGGGCAGGACCAGCGTGGCGTTGGTCGCACCGGGCAGATTTGTGCCGTTGTAGTGCCACACGTAGCTGAACGGCGCGGTGCCGCTCACACTGACTCCGAAGATGACATTCGAGCCGAGCACGCCCGCCTGGCTCTGCGGCTGCGCGGTGATGACCGGCTCGTCGCCGCCCACGAAGTCCACGCCCGGCGTCGGCACGGCCGCCGTCCAGTTGACCGGATCATTCCCGTAGAGCGCGGCCAGGCGTTTTTGCAGCGAAGGCCCGCTGCCGTCCGCCGCCGGGGACCACGGCGCGCGGTCGTTGTAGCGCACCTCGTCGATGGTGATGTAGCCGACGCCGTTCGTGCCCGTGGTGTCGGGCTGCTGCAACTCCAGCCGTTCGCCGCTGTCCTGCAAATTGCCGGTGTAGGGCGGCAGAATTTGCACGCCGGCCGGGACCGCGTAACGGTTGGTGAACTGCATTACATTGGTCGGCACGAGGAGCAGCAGCCCGCCGGATGGCAGCGTGAGGTTGGTCGGGAAGTTATAGCCCAGTCCGTTCATTCGCCAGGTGTTGGTCGGAAGCGTGGCGTCAAAGAACGCCACGGCGTTGCTGCTGATGTTCTTCAGTTCAATAAACTCCAACTGCGGGAAGACCGGGTTGTAATGAATCTCGGTGATGACCACCGGCCCGATGCGCGGTCCGGCGTTGGCCGCGCCGGG
>JAYVWQ010000434.1:0-6323 GCA_043785945.1 Akkermansia sp. | reverse complement strand
ACCAGAGCCGACGCGGGGACGACGGCGCAATATGGAACTCCCTCTCCCCTCAACGGGGAGAGGGCCGGGGTGAGGGGTGGGAACATGCCGACGCGTGATTCGTTCGCGAAGATCGTAGGCGTCACCACCCCTCACCCTCATTCCCTCTCCCCGTTGAGGGGAGAGGGAGTTCCATATTGCGCCGTCGTCCCCGCGTCGGCTCTGGTTGCAACATCCGCCGTCTCCGACCTTGGACCTTGGGCCTTGGACTTTGGACCCCTCACAAGTTTTTGCACCCGATGGTTCATCGAGTCAGCGACAAAAAGATTCCCCATCGAGTCGAGCGCGATGCTCCATGGGTTGGCGAACTCGCCCGGTTCCAGACCAGCTTTGCCGATGGTTTCAAGCGAACGATCAGTCGCATCGAAGACCTGAATGCGGCTGTTGCCGAATTCGCAGACATACTGGCGGCCCAACTCGTCCACGCGAATGTCGTAGGGGTAGCTCATCTCGCCCGGATGATTGCCGGCCTGGCCGTAAGTCCGGAGAAACTTCCCATCCGGCGAGAAAATCTGGATGCGGTGATTACATGAGTCGGCGACGTAGATGCGATCCGCCGCGTCCACGCCCACGCCCTCGGCACGATTGAATTCGCCCGCCGCCAGACCGGGCGTGCCCCACGCACCCAGACAGCGCCCGCCGCGCGCGGAAAATTTCTGCACGCGGTCCACCAGCGTGTATTCGCTGACGATCACGTTGTTCTTGGTATCAATGGCGATGGCGCGCGGCAACGTGAGTTCTCCGGCATTGGTCCCCTTCCCGCCCCATTGCGCGACGAGCTTGCCGTCGGGCGTGAAGTGGTTCACGCGCTGATAATGCGGCTCCAGCACCACGATGTTGCCCTCGCGGTCGCACCACATGCCCTTGGGTTTGCCCAGGTCGGTCTGGGGCATCTGCCAGGAGAGGAGGAATTTTCCGTCGGGGGAAAATTTTTGCACGCGCCCCGTCATGTCCACGACGTAAAGGTTGTCGTTGGTGTCGAGCGTGAGCGAGCGCGGCTTGTTGAACTCACCGGGGCCGGTGCCGCGCGTGCCGATGATTTCGACGTGGGAGAAGATGGAACTTTGGATCGGCGTGATGCCGGTGGAAGTCTCGCCGTGCATGGAACAGCCCACAGCTACAGCTGCCAAGGCAACCAACACCACAGACACGGAGCGCTGTCGCGAACGGATCACACTCCAGACCGCGAACAGCAGGAGCGGCGCGAGGGCGAGCAGAAGGAGCAAGAGGCAGAGTGCGTTCACATGGGCGTTGTGACCGTAATGAAGCAGGTTGAAGATGCGCAGGGCAAGCGTTTCCCCGCCCGGCGGAATGAGGAGGAGAATGGTTTCCACGTCCCAAAGGCAGAGCACATAAACGATGTAAGCGGCAGCGGCGAGAGGCGACGCAATCTGCGGCAACACCACGCGACGGAAGAGCGTGGCACCACGCGCGCCTTCCATCCGGGCTGCGTCGAGAAGATCACGATCAAGCGACTGATGCGCCGCGCGTGTGAGCGAACGGACGAGGGCGAAGTAACGAGCGACGAGCACGAACACCACGATGGCGCTGGTGCGGGAAAACCAATCAAGTCCGGGACGGTTGAAGGCGGTGAGCGCGCCGATGCCGAGCAGCACACCGGGCACCAGAAACAACAGCCAGAGCCAGCCGAGTCCGCGCACTCGGACGAGCACAAGCCCCAGCAACACCGTGAGCAACGCCGCCGTCGCGGCGTAGATGAACGAGTTGGCGAACGCGGACTGGCCCGCGGTGAAGGCAGGGAGCAGTTCGCTCCAGGTGCGAGGCGAGACGGTAAGTTGCGCGAGCGGGACGGCGAGCGCGAAGATCAGCGTCAGGAGGCAGAGAGCCGAAGACGCCGTGAGCCACGAGACTCCAAGTTGCCGGCGCAAACAGGGCGCGATGTCCGTGGCGGTTTCGCGCGGCCACACAAATTCATTCCGCCGCAGTAGGAACAGCAGCAAGACGGGCGCGAGCAGCAGCGGCCAGCTCAGTTGCAGCGCGGCCCACGGATCAAGGTTGGTGTTGAACTGCACCCACACCTCGGCGGGAAACACCTTCACCTGGAGAATGGCGGGCACGGCGAAGTTGTTGAGCGCGAGCGCGAAGACGATGGCGGCGGTGACAGCGAGCATCGGGCGGGCGGCGGGCCAGAGCAGGAAGCGAAAGAGATTCCAACCACGCAACGCGGAATCGATTTCAAACTGCGCCGGCTCCAGCTTTTGCCACGCGCTGAAAATCCCGAGCGCGGGGATGGGCCAGAGCAGCAGGGCGAGAATCCAGACCGCGCCGGGGAGCGAAAAAATGTTCACCGGCCACCAACGGTGGAGCGAGCCATTCGCGCCCAGCAGATCAATCCAGCAATTCGTGACGAGGAACGCGGGCAGTGCGAGTACGGCGAGGGTGAGGGCGAGAACAAATTTTCTCAGCGCGGAGGGGGATGCGGACACGACCACCGCCGCTGCAAACCCAAGCAACACAGCCAGCGCCGTAACTAGGCCCGCGACGAGCAGACTGTTCACGAGCAGGAGCCAGTTCATGGAAGCCCTGATGTTTTGTGGTCAGCCGGGAGAATGGGAACGTCGCCGTGCATCTTAGTGCCGCTTGAGTTCGGGAAACATCAGGGCGCGAACCTGTTTCATGCTGGCGGTGCCGGTCGTGCCGAGTTGGTGGATGACGATGGACGCCGCCGCCATCGCGAGCTCCAAAGCCTCACGCAGCGTGGCGCCGGAGGAAAGAGCGGCGGTCAGATTTGCGGTCACGGCGTCGCCCGCTCCGACGATGTCGATCTCGCCCCGCACCGCGAAGGCGGGGACGTGTTCGACCTGTCCATCCGGGGCGGCCCCGATGATGCCACGTTCGGCCAGCGTGACAAAAACCGGTCGCGCGTGGCTGCGAGCCAGAGCCACGGATGCGGCTTGGATTTCTTCAAGGCTGCTCGTGGACGCGCCAGTCAGCGCAGCCAGTTCCCGCTCATTCATCTTGAGGCAGACGGGCGGATAATTTTTCAGCCCACGCCGACTGTCGGCCAGCATCAGGAGTTGCGGGCGGTCACGGGAAATTTGCTCCAGCGCGTCCAGAACCTGCGCCGTGACCACACCAGTTTCAGGCACGCCCACTTGGTCCATGATGATGATGGCGTCCACAAACGCGGCGACGGCTTGGAGGGAGGCGATAATCTCCTGGGAGACGTCTGCGGGCGTGGGCGACCAGTTCTTGCTGTCGAGCCGGTTCAGTTCACGCGGGGGCTGGCCGGGCGTGAGAATGAGCGGCTTGCAGTAGGTGAAGGTGCGACGCTCAGGAGTCTGGAGGAAGTAATCCAGTTGCACACCGGGCATGGACTTGAGGGCGGCCAGCAACTCGTAGCCTTCGCCGTCTTCACCGCAAAAGCCGACCGGATAAAGTTCCGAAACGCTCAGGTCCACGAGGTTGTTGAGAATGGTCCCAGCCGCGCCAGGCTGGCTGCGGACGTGGGTGACGTTATACACCTCCAGCCCGGTCTCGATGGAAATCTCCGCACGGGAAGGATCGATTTCCAAATAGCGGTCGAGACAGAAATCCCCGACGACCGCGATGCGGGACAAGGGCACGTGGGCGAAGATGCTTTGAAAGCGGGCGTGGTTCATGCGGTGGTGCGTTCGAGTTCGTGGAGCAGGTTGTGGATGAAGGCCAGGTTGTCGCACTGCGCGTAGTGCATCGTGCCACCCATGCGGGAGAAGCTTTTGCAGAAGCGCAGATAATAGGCGGGATTGTCCTTGGGCGGCTCGCCCTGCGACCAGTCCCAGTGGCCGCCGTCCTGCAAGTCCACGACGTAGATGCTAAAATCGCGCACAGGCGGGCGGCCTTCCTGGAAGCGAAGGTTGTGAACGCAACTCAACGCTTTCTCGAAAACTTGCGGGGCCATGATCGCTGAACCAACCGAGAGCACCACGCCGCCATCCAGATTTTCCACCGCGCCGGCGAACAGCTTGAAATCCAGTTCCGCCGCGCGCCCGATGACTGCGCCGTTGAACATCGGGTGACACGAGATGATGTCATAACCGATGCCGGGATGCACCGTGGCGGGGACGCCGTGTTGGAACGCGGATGCGAGAATGGAGGCGTGCTTCCAGCGGTGGCTCAGATCAATGCGCCCTTCCGCAATCTGATGCTGCTGCATGGCGCGCAGGAGATCCGCACACGCGGACGTACACCCGTCGGCAGGAAACTCGCGGATGATGTGTTCGAGTTCGGCGGCGGTCGGAAGAAAAGCGCCGTCTTCGGTGATGAACCGGCCGAGCGCCGTGCCGTAGCCTTCGCCACGAATGCCGCCGGCCAGCAAGGCGAGATGGATGTTGCGCCCAGTCTCATCCCAAGTGCCAAACGTGCCAGTGGCCACGTTCTCTTCCACGCTCTCCGTGGAGCGACCGAGCCAGGCATACTCCCAATCGTGAATCGTGCCCGCACCATTGGTCGCGATGTGCGTGATCCAGCCGCGCTGCATCATCTCGGCGAGAATCAAGGCGGCCCCGTTCCGCAACAGGTGCGCGCCATACATCAGCGTCACGGAGGCACCGCGCGCGCGCGCGCGGTGGACGGCTTGCGCGCAGTCTGCCGTCATCGCGCGATTCAAGTCCGAGAGCGGCGCGGGGGCGGCGGCGGCGGGCACGAGAATATCTTCTACGCGCGTCCGGCTGTGCCGCTGCGCGAGCGGGAGCACTTTCAACTTCCGCAAATCAAGTGGCTGGGTCGGTTTCACGCGAAAATGGCGGCAAGGATGGAGAGGGCATGGCGATAGTCAGGAATGATGGCATCGGCCCCGGCGCGCAGGAGATGCTCGCGCTTGTCCTCGTCGATGACGCCGGAGTCGTGGGCGCGCTCATCGCTGGCCACGCCGATGGCCAGTCCGCCGACGGCCTTGGTGAACTCGATTTCCACCGGGCCGTCGCCGAAGGAAAGCAGGTGCGAGCCTTGAATTCCTTCTTCGTGCAGGATGCGGTCGATGACTTGTTTCTTGGAGAAGTCCAGGCCGGGCGTGGAGCCGTAAATGTGTTCGCCAAAGTAAGGTTGCAAACCGAGGAGCGCGGCCTCGCGTTTCACCTCTGGCTCGGCGGTCCCGCTGAGGATGATGAGTTTCATCTGGCGCGCGCGCAGTTCGTCAAGAATGGGGAACGCACCGGCGATCACAAACTGTTCCCGGCGCACTTCTTGGCGAAGCAAAAGATCGATGCGCTGCTGGAGCGTTTCATCCAGCCGTTGCAGATAAAGGTCGAGCAGCGCGCCTGGCGTGGGCGGGGTGACGTTCAAGCCCAGCGCGTATTCTTGGAAGCGGCGCATCTGGTGGATCGAAGGTTTGCCATTCAGGGCTAGAACATCGCGGCGCATTTGCGCGCGCACCTCGTTCGCGTCCTGCATTTCCAGAGGAAGAAATTCGGCAAACAACTGAACCATCACGTCCGGCCAGCCGCTGCGCAGCCAGGAGAGCGTGCCATCGAAATCGAAGATGACGTGCGAAACGTCGGGACGGCGCAGGTTCGCCGCGATGAGTTCGTTTTGGCCGGGTGCAGATGAAATCACGCCGCGAGTTAAGCACTCCGCCACGCCCGGTCAACGGGTCAAAACAAGGGGTAAATTGGGCTTGCCACGCCGAAGGCACATGGGTAGGAATCTTGAAGCCGTTCAGGCAGCATCTCCACGGAAACCAAAACAAATCTCAACCCAAGCCATGAAGAGAGTTATTCTTGCCCTGAGTGTCGCGGTCTTCGCCGTCCGCACCACTTTGCCGGTGGCCGCAGCGGACGCCCAGCCGGGGGCGGAACCGAAAACCGCCCTCGCGCGTCCGCGCCAATCCAGTGGAAAAATCACGTCCAAGGACACACAGGCCAAGACCGTCAAGGTTGACGAACCGGTGTTTCATGTCACCTCCGCCACGCGATTCACCAAGGATAAAAAACCGGCAACCATTGAGGACGCCAAAGTGGGCGAAGAGGCCGTCATCTTTTATCGCGAAAGTCACGGCAAGAAGTTAAATATTGTCACCCTCCGTATCGGACCGAAACCGGAGGCCGTACCCAAGAAAGAAATCCCGTCAAAATGATTAACCGCCGTCAATTTCTCGCGAAGGCAGGCTCCATCTTGAGCCTGCTTTCTCTGTGGTTGGCGCTAAATGGAAGGGCGGCGGAAGTCCCGGCACCCGCCCTGGGGGAGTCGTGGACCTTTGAGGAATTTGCGTCGAGCTGCATCGACCTGGGACACTACGACGCGAAGAAAGGGCAGTTGACCGTGCGGTTCGTGAACAAAAAGACGGA
>JAYVWQ010000433.1:0-6670 GCA_043785945.1 Akkermansia sp. | reverse complement strand
ACCTGTCCACCCGCTGCGGCTCTGGAGAGCCGCGCGCCGCGCCCAAGGAGTTTGGTGCGTGGGCCCGGTGGCGCCCATTTGGATGTGCCCGAGGAAATGCCGCTCGCCAATTCGCTGAAACTCCGCAACCTCTGTCCAAGCCTCCAACTCACTTGCGCGCATGAAACCATTCCTCAAAATCGCCGCTCTTCTGATCGCCACTTTGCTCACGACGGGGCGCGCGGGTGCGCAAATCCCAGTGGATTGTCCCGCCCCCGTGAACATCACGACGCAGCCGCAGCATCGGACTCTGGCCTCCGGGGCGACGCTTACGGTCACGGTAGGCGCAACGGGTACACCAGCGCTGAGTTATCAATGGCTCCGCGGTGGCGTGACGATTTCGGGCGCGACCAACCAGACCTACACGAAGCCGGGCGTGACGCCGGCTGATTCTGGAACCTACCAGGTCGTGGTCTCAAATTGCGCCGGACCGCAAACCAGCGCGCCCGCCTACGTGGGCGTGGCCTCCCCGAGTTACACCCTGATCGGGTTGACGAATCACTTTTGGAAGTACGACCAGTCGGCAGCCGACTTGGGCACGGCGTGGCGAGAGGCGGCTTACAATGATGCTCTCTGGCCTTCACGCCGGGGAGTATTCGCCCGGGAAAATAACGCCGTCATCACTCCGCTGACCAACACCGAATTGTCCCTGACTAACGCTCTGGGCCAGCGGGTTGAGACTTTCTACTTCCGCACGCACTTCACGCTGACCAATGAACCCGGGAGTTTCTGCCTGGTGGCCAGCAACCTCATTGATGACGGCGCGGTGGTTTATCTGAACGGGGCGGAGGTCTGCCGGATCAACATGCCGGCCGGCAACATCACCGCCGCCACCTTTGCGTCGCCGGCCGCCACGGAAGGGGTTTTTGTCGTCACCAATTTTCCGACGGACCGGCTCGTGCCCGGCGACAACGTGGTGGCGGTGGAAGTGCATCAGGTCAATCTGCCCAGCGAAGATGTTGTTTTCGGCCTGCACCTCAACGCGACCTTCCCGGCTCCCACTCCCTTGCAGATCACCAACCAACCCGCCGACGCGGTGCGTGAGGAGGGGCAGACGGTGGCTTTGACCGTGGGAGTGAGCGGCATCGGCGCGCGTTATCAGTGGTACAAAAATGGCAGCACCATCCCGGGGGCCACGCAGAGTTCGTTCACCATCGCCAGCACCACGACGAATGACACCGGCATCTACTACGCCGTCGCGACCAACGCCATCAACCGCGTGAACAGCGCCCTCGCCTCCCTGACGGTCTTTCCCGACAGCAACGGTCCGACCTTGGTCGATGCGGATGGCACGCTGGGGCCGAACAAGGTGTTCGTGACTTTCTCGGAACCGATCCTGGCGGCCAACGCGCCGAACCTCGCCAATTACAAAATCACCAACACCCTCGGCGGCCTCCTCGCCATCTCCAGCGCGGTCTTCACCAATGGGACCAACGTCCTGCTCACCACGACCCCGGGACGCGCGCCCACGGCCAACTACATCCTCATCGTCAACGGGATTCACGATGCTTCTCCGCACAGCAACCTGATCACGGCGAACAGCATGATTCCCATCGCGCAGTTCACCACCTTGATTGCCTTCACCGCCAACTGGCGTCATTTCTATGATCTTTTTGGTCCACCCTATGCGCCGCTCGGAGCCGTCGGCGCCTGGAAGCTGTTGAACTACAACGACGACGATCCTGATGGCTGGTACGGTGGTGCCGGAGCGTTTGTATTTGATGGCACCGGCAATCTTGAGATTGGTATCCCGGTTCAGACGGCTCTCGCCTTCCCAGTCCCCAGCTATTACTTCCGGGGCAAATTTAATTACCCCGGCACGCAGGTGGGTTCGAAGCTGTATCTGCGCCACTTGGTGGATGCGGGTGCGGTCTTTTACCTGAATGGTCAGGAAGTGGTCCGGACAAACCTGCCGGCGGGCACCATCACGGACAGCACTCTGGCCAACATTGAACCTGGTTCGCCGCCGATCTCCAATCCCATCGAGCTGCCCATCGGCGGTCTGCTTTCCGGCAGTAACGTCCTGACCGCAGAGCTCCATCCCAGCAGTCTCGACACACTCACGGACGAAGACGTTGTCTTCGCGGCGGAACTTGTGGCCCGCGTGCCGTCACTGCCGGTCGGGCCAATCCTCATTACCAGTCAGCCACAAAGCCGGGTGGTCACCGAAGGATCGAGCGTGACATTCAGCGTCACCGTGGTGGGTGCCGCCCGAGTCCAGTGGCAGGTGAATGGCACCCACTTTCCGGGCGCGACCAACGCGGTCTTCACCATTCCGCAGACGCCATTCGCCTGGAACAATTCGCTCGTGCGGGTTCTTTGCACCGGAACGAACGGCACGGTGACGAGCAGCAGCGCCACCCTGACCGTGCTGCACGACACCACCCCGCCCGTCCTCCTCTCCGCGCGGGCGGTGGAAGACGGAACGTTCATCCTCACTTTCTCCGAAGCACTCAGCGCCGGCTACGCCACGAACCTGGCGAACTATTCGATCACGAACGCAACGGGCGCGAGCATCGCCGTGACCGGCGCCACTCTTATCAATGGCACCAATGTGGTTTTGACCTGCGCCCCCATTGTTAATGGCAACCCCATCATCGTGGTGTCGAACCTGCGCGATGCCTCGACGGACGCGAATGTGCTCGCACCCAATCCGAGCGGGTGGTGGCCGGGCTTTGATGTGTTCATCCCCATTGATGCGGCGTGGCGTTACCATCAATCGGGCGCGGACCTGGGCACCGCTTGGAAGGACGTCGGCTACGATGATTCTGTCGCCGGTTGGTCGAATGGGCTCGCGCTGCTTTACGTGGAGTCGGCGGCCCTGCCCGCGCCGAAGAACACGCTCCTCAGTCTCACCGGCACCAACGGCCTGGACACCATCACGTTTTATTTCCGGCACGCCTTCCTCTCTCCGATGACGATCAGCAACATCGTGTTCACCCTGCGGCACTTGGTCGATGACGGCGCCGTCGTCTATTGGAATGGCGTGGAGGTCTATCGGTTCAACATGCCGGCGGGCGGGCCGCTTTATTCCACGCGGGCGAGCGCCGGTGTCGGGGATGCGCTATTTCTCGGCCCGTATCACTTCACGAACAACCTCGCCGGTGGCACCCATGTCCTCGCAGTGGAGGTGCATCAGGTCGGGCCGAGCGGGGACGTGGTCTTCGGCGCGGAAGTGAGCTTCAGCGTCCCGGGCGGAGCGGTGGCTTTTACCCCGCCGCATCTGGAGCTGATTCATTTCTCCAGCCTGCTCGTGCTCGACTGGTCGGAACCAAGTTGCACCCTGGAGGGCGCGAACGCGGTGACCGGCCCGTGGACGACCGTGAGCCTGAACGCTCCCTTCCTGACGTCGAAGACCAACAGCGCCGCATTCTACCGGCTGCGGCGATGAGAGGCGCGGGCGCGCTCGCCGGTCTGCGAATCACAGTCTGAGATTCTCTCTGGATGCCGCAGCCGCCAAACTTCCTCCTTCCCAAAAGTTCCTTGCCGCTCCTAATTTTCCGGCCATGAAATTGCACCTGCTTCTGGCCCTGCTCGCGTCCGCCGCCTTCGCGGGTCAGACGAACATCACCATCGAAGCGGGCGATTTTGATCGCAGCTATACCGTGGTGGAATGTGTGCTGCCGCCGGGCCTGGAGCCGGGCATCCTCGCCCACTCGGTCACCGGCATTGGGCAGGACACGGCCTTGCAAATCGGGCCGGATGGGCGCGGCTGGTTCATTGAGCGCAACTTGAAGCGCGGTGAGAGAAAGACCTACGTCTTCAAGAGCAGTGCGGCGCGCGTGCCGGTGCGGGCGGTGCCGGGCAAAGGCAACGTGACTCTGAGCGCCTTTGGCCGGACGGCCTTCGTCTATAACACCGATCCCACTGATTTCCCGTCCGGTCGTCCTGACTTGAAATCGATCTACCATCGAGGCGGTTACATTCATCCCGTGCTGAGTCCGGGGGGCAAACAGATCACGGATGATTATCCCGCCAACCACAAACATCATCACGGCATCTGGTGGGCGTGGACGCACACGGAGTTCGAGGGCCGCAAGCCGGACTTCTGGAACATGGGCGACAGCAAGGGCACGGTGGAATTCGTCGCGCTCGATAAAACGTGGAGCGGGCCGGTCCACGCGGGCTTCACCAGCCGGCTCCGCGAAGTGGACCTCACCGCGCCGACACCCAAGACCGCTTTGAATGAAACGTGGAACGTGCAGCTCTTCGCCATCGGCAATGACGCGGACCATCCTTACTTCGTCTTCGATGTCGAAGTCACCGACACTTGCGCCACGGATGCGCCGCTCAAGCTGCCCGAGTATCGCTACGGCGGCATTGGCTTGCGCGGCAACGGTGCGTGGGACGGCGCGACCAACATGACCTTCCTCACGAGCGAGGGGCAGACGGATCGCAGCAAGGGTGACAAGAATGAAACGCACGGACGCTGGATGCACATGGGCGGAATCGTGCAGGGCGGACGCACCGGCATCGCGGTGCTCGGGCATCCGGGAAATGTCCGCGCTCCCCAGCCCATGCGGATGCATCCCACGGAACCGTTCTTCAACTTCGCGCCCCAGCAGGCCGGAGGCTTGGAGATCAAACCCGGCCAGCCCTTCGTGGCCCGCTACCGCTTCGTGGTCGCGGATGGTGCGCCGGACAAGGCGGAGTTGGATCGTCTGTGGAACGACTACGCGCACCCGCCCCGCGTGACAGTGATCGTGGAAAAGTAATTTCAGGTCAGGCTCTGGCCCGACGCAAACGGCGGATGCGCCAGAAGAAAAAGCCGAAGAAGATCAACCCGCAGCCGTTCACCCCGAGCGTGTAGCCGATCTTGTAAGTGCGCCCCGTGTTCTGCGCGGCGTAGATGACGACATCGTGGCCGAAGACGAGATTGGGCAGCGCAATGGGCATGAGCGCACCCTGCGCCACCCCACGCAAGAACCCCGCCGGCTCCGTACTTTTCTCGAAGTGCGCCGCGGTGCGGTTGAGCGTCCAGCCGATGGCGCAGCCCAGCACGACCAGAAAGAACACACGCTTCAGCCCCGCCCATAAACGTCGCGGCCCGCCGCCTTTGTCTTGAGTCGTTCCGTCATTCATCGTAAGCCACACATCATGCTGCGCGAGCGCGCCACAGAACCAGAACATTTCGACGACCCGGCGCGCACTTCGGCCGAGTTGGCGGACGCCTACCGTCAGCTCGCGCGCGTCAACCGCGTCTTCCGCCTCGACGATCCGTACACGCGCGTCATGGCGCGCTGGCTGGGCCACGAACGATGCGCGCACCTCTCCATTCTCGACCTCGGCGCAGGCGATGGCTGGCTCGGCGCGCAGATGGAGGCCTGGGCGCGAAGGGAATTCGGCTGGGAGTGGCGCGTGACCAATCTCGATTTGAATTCCGTCTCGCTCCAGTTGAACGCCAGCCCGCGCAATGTGGTCGGCTCCGTGCTTGCCCTGCCTTTTCAGGATGAATGCTTCGACCTCGTCATCGCCTCGCAGATGACCCACCACCTCGCGGACGAGGTGGCCGTGGTGCAACATTTTCGCGAAGCCTGGCGTGTGGCGCGGCGCGGCGTGTTCATCACCGACATGAAGAGGAGCGCGTTTTTTTACGCCCTGCTCTGGGTGGCGGTGCGCGCACTCCGACTCAGCCCGGAGATGCGCGCGGACGGATTGCTCTCGGTGAAACGCAGTTGGAACAAACGCGAACTGGAATCCCTCGTGATGCGAGCTGGACTCAACGGGGCCAAGGTGACTTCGTACTTTGGGACGCGCTTGATTGTGGCGGCGCGGAAACCTTCCGCCACTCTCGACGCCAGCGGAACCAGCGCAGCGTATCCCGCAGCGGATGAATCTTGCTCCGCTCCGCGCGGTAGATGACCTCCACGGGTACGAACTCGACGCGCAACCCGGCGGCGACAAACGCCAGCAACTGCTCGGACTCGATCTCAAACTGCGTGGTCCGCAACCGCACTTCATCCAGCGCCGCCAGGCGCACGAGTCGGAAGCCGCACTGACTGTCCGGCAGTTCACAACCGGCCAGCGCAGAAAGTTTGCGGCTCATCCAGCGGTTCACCAGCCGCCGCAGCCACGGCATTTTTTCCGCCGCGTGCATGCGGTTGCCCACCACGAGCGCCGCGCCGGTGCGCGCGGCACATTCCAGAAATTTTCCAATGTCGCCCGGCGCGTGCTGGCCATCGCCATCCAGGCAGAGGGCGAAGGCAAAGCCCCGCTCCCGGGCCTGCCGCCAGCCCGTTTGCAAGGCCGCGCCTTTGCCCAGCGTCCGCGCGTGCGTGACAACTTCCGCGCCCGCCGCCCGCGCCACCAGCGCGGTGGCATCTGTGGAGCCATCATCCACCACAATGACGCCCGGTAACTGCGCGCCCACCTCGCGCACGAGCGCGCCGAGGGCCGCCGCTTCATTGCGGCAGGGAATCACGACGGCGCATTGCTCAGGCCAGTTCACGGCGGAGACGAAACACGAAACCGAACGCAAGCTCCAGCGAATCAGGTCGCCGGAGTGAGCCGGAAAATTACTGCGCCAAAAGCGTTGCGGTCGTCCGGCATCGGAGCTAGACCAGCACCAAGCCCAAAACCAATTCACGCGCGAGGAAACTTTTATGCGAGTCATCGACACCATTGACGCCAT
>JAYVWQ010000432.1:0-5502 GCA_043785945.1 Akkermansia sp. | reverse complement strand
TGGCCGAGCACGGTGCCGTTGGCGACAAAGACGGTGTTGGTTTTCAACTCGGCCTCCAGTTTGTAGGCGAAGGCGGAATTGGCCGACGGCGCGCTTCGGTTCAAGTTAACCGCCCGGCATTTCAGGTAAATTTTATCGATTCGACCGGCGTTGACCGTTGCCGTGGGCGGTGGCGGAGGGGTCAGGCCCGGTCTTTTTGGATCTTTCGGCTGCTTCTTGTGATCAACTGCGCCGCCCGGCACCAGCGGCTTGAACTCTTCGATCCAGAGGCCCTGCTCGAAGCCCGGCCCCTGCGCGGAATCGGCCTCGACCTTGGTGAAAATCCCATGGAGGGTCTGAATCAAATCCGTCCAGTAAAACTTTTCTTCCACCAATAACGTGTATTGGTTGACGATCTTGGTGTAATTATCCCGTTCCACCACCGCCGCCGTCAACTCCTCTGAAGATTGGGCGAGCGGCGCCTTTTGCTGTTCCAATTTGTCCGCCAAGGTCTTCTTCAAGCCGGCGATGTAGTGGTAAAAGGCACCCACAAAGAAGACCACGAGGACCAGGCTGAACACGGCGGCAATGAAGTGCGGCTTTTTCTGGTTAAACTGTTTGCGCGTCAGATAACTCTTCGGCATCAAGTTCAACTCCACCGGGCATTGCGCCAGATTGCGCAGCCCCAGACCAACCACTTCGCCAAACATGTGCGCCACCTGGGCGATTTCCTCAACGTTAATGGCGGGATCCATCTGGATGTTGCGCAGCGGATTGAAATACTCCACCGGCAGGTTCAGCTTCTCGCCGAAGAATTGCGCCGTGTACGGCATCAACGAAGCGCCACCAGCCAGATACAGCCGCTGCGGAGCGGAACCGCCCTGCTGGCCGCGGTAAAACTGAATCGTCTGATTCATCTGGATGTGCAGCCGGGTCATCACCTGCCGCGCGATCTTGGAGATAGCCTGCTGATGCGGGTCTTCCGGCTCCTCGTACGCGCCGCCGAGACTGACAAAACCCTGTTCGATCTTGATAATCTCCGCCTCGTCGTGCGGGAGCTTGGATTCCTTGGCGAAGTCCGCCGTGATGGAGTTTGCGCCGATGTTGATGCCGCGCGCGTAAATGTTTTCCTTGTCGAAGAACAGCAGGTTGCTCGTCTTGGCCCCGATGTCGAGGAGCATGGAGCAACCTTCCAGATCGCCGTAGCTGTAGCGGAAGGCGTTGGCCAGGGCGGCCGGCGAAACATCCACGAGCGACAGTTTCGTGCCCGCCGCCTCGGTGGTGCGGAAGAGACCTTCCACGATGTCGGACTTGATGGCGACGAGGAGCACTTCCAGTTCGCCCGTGGCCGACGTGCCGAGAATTTGATAATCCCAAACCACTTCCTCCAGCGGGAAGGGCACATTCTGCTGCGCCTCGTACTGGATGATCTGCGTGACCTTGGAAGTATCAACCGGGGGGAGTTTGACGAACTTGGAAAAAACGTGGAAGCCGGGGGCGCAGACGTTGACCTGCTTGGACTGGAACCCGCCCTGAGCCAGCGCGCCCTGAAGAGCCTTTTGCAGCGCCGCTTCACGCGTGCTTTCCTGCAAGCCTTCCTGGCCGAGCGGATGAAAGCCGTACTGCTTGAGCCGCAGCCCGCCGGCTTCGTTCGGCTCGAACTCGGCCAGCTTCAGGGACGAAGCCCCGAAGTCCGCAGCCAAAAATGATTTTACATTCAGCATGACACGTCTCCGCAAAATTTCCGCCGCTCAAAAGCTGGCTGCGGGTCATTACGAAGACCCGGTGCGTACCCGAATTCACGCGCGAGGGTCAAACAGAAAAGCAATTTCAACACGCTCTCACGCGGGAAAAATCCGCTCGCAAATTTGTTCACCACACTTCCACCGGACCTTTCGGAACGGGAATGGCCGTGCGGCTCGCCACGCTGGGTTCCTGCATGAACGACGCGATCATCGGCGCGAGCCGGAAGCGCGACTGAAGCTCCCCATCGGCGTCGAGAAACTGCGCGCGCCACTGCACGTAATCCTGAAGAATCTCATGAAACTCCGCGCGCGAGCGGAGCAGCACCACGCGCTTGTTGAACACGCTGGCCGGGCCGAATCGCTTGGCGTACCACGGCGCCACTTTGCGAAACATCCGGCAGCCATGCTCCTCACCGAATACTTCCATCATCAAGTCGAGATGCCGGCACATGACGCGCACGCGCTCGTTGAAACTCGGTTCAGGCAGCGACTCACCCGTCTCAATCAGATGCCGCGCGTGGACAAAAATCCACGGATTGTAAAACGCCCCGCGCCCGATGCTCACGCCCGCGCAGCCCGTTTCATCAAACATCTTCTGCGCCGCTTCCGGCGTGGTCACGTCGCCGTTCCCGATGACGGGAATCTGCCGCACCGCTTCCACCACACGACGAATGCCGGGCAGATTCACCGTGCCGCCAAAACCCTGCTCGCGCGTCCGACCATGAATGAAAATTGCCGCCACACCCGCATCCTCCAGCGCGCGGGCCAAGTCGGGCGCAGTGATGTTGTCGTCGTCCCAGCCCAGTCGCATCTTGGCCGTGACGGGAATCTTCACGGCGTTGACCATGCCGCTGACCAGCGCGGCGGTTTTGTCCAGTTCGGTCATCATGGCCGAGCCGCCGCCCACGCGGCAGACCTTCTTGACCGGGCAGCCCATGTTGATGTCCACCGAGGAAATGCCCCGCGCCTCCAGCATCAGAGCAGCGTCGCGCATCTCCTCCGGCACAGAGCCGAAGAGTTGCACGGCGAGCGGACGGTCGGCGGGGCAGGTCTCGATGAGCTTGAACGCCTTGGGATTCTTTTCGAGCAGCGAGCGCGCGTTGACCAGATCGGTCGTGGCCAAATCCAGCCCGCCCACCTCGCGCACGGCCAGACGGAACGGCAGGTTCGTGTAGCCGGCCAGCGGCGACAGGAACAAATTGGACTTCAGTGCAAGTGATCCAAAACGAATCATCGGGCGCGGAGTGTAGGGGAAAGCCACTCGGCACCAAGCACCAAGCGTGGGGACCGGTGAACCGGCGCGCGGCTCGCCAGAGCTGCCGCGCGTGATGACGTCCGGGGCCGGGCGGTTCCAAGCGTCACCACGCTCAAACCAGCACGCCCGCGTCCGCCGCCTTCGGCCTCAACCGCGCGAAGTTCAGCACTTCCTCCAGTGATGCGCCTTTGGAACGGAACTCGTAAAACAACGCCTCGCCGATGAGCGCGTAGTGCCATTCGCGGCCCGCCCGTTCCTCGGGTGGCAGTTCGTTGATCCGTTCGCAACACGCGATGGCCGCGCGCCGCTTGCGCTGGACATCCGGGAGCAACAGCATCATCTCCGCTTTCGTTTCGCAGAGGTAAATCGCACTCGCCGTCCGCGCCAGAAAGTCGGGGCGGTAATAACCAGGCAGGCCGTTCTCCTTCACGTAGCGCAGGCGCATGAAGGTGTGCTTCTGCTCGTTGATTTTGCAGAACGCCTCCACGGCCCCGTCGCCCTGGCCGATTTCCTTCTTCAAATGCTGCACGGCCAGTGGAAAAGCCGGGAGCGTCATCACGTCGAGTTCACGCTGAATCAATTCCTCCTCGCGCTCGCGCATTCCAACGGAAATCAAATCGCCCGTGCTCGGCTTCTCGGTGTCCGTCGGGGTCGCCTCGGCAAACTCGTAGCCTTCCTTCCGCAACTGCTCGTAAAACTCCTCGAACTTCGGGTGCTCCACGATGCTCAAAACATCAATCAGGCTCTTCGGTTCCTGCCCGGTCTTGATCCGTTCGCGGTTCTCGCGCTTCTGGTCGTCGTATTCGTTGCCGCGCCACATCAGCCGCAAACCGCGCCCGACCGTCTGCTCCAGCAAAATCTTTGCGCCCGTGGTGCGCAACGGGACGATGACGCAAATGTTGTTCACGTCGAAACCCTCGCGGAGCATCAGCACGCTGATGACCACGCGCGGCTGGGCGTGCGCGTCCATGTCGAACAGCCGCTCGCGCAACACCGCCCACTCCGCCTCCGGCAAATCGCCCTTGCGATTGGAGTCCACGCGCAGGATTTCGTCTTCGCTCAAACCGAGGTCGCGCAGGAACGCTTCGACCAGCGGCGTCACGGTCGTGTCTTCGCAGACCACGAGCATCTTCGGATGCCGTGTCGCATCAAGAACGCCGAATTCCTTCTCCAGCTTGAGCAACTTCACCAAGCCCGCCCGCACCATGATGCGCTGGCCTTCCGACAGCACCGGGTTGCCGTGCTCGTCCCGGTCGGCTTTGAACTGCAACTCCGCGTTCGGCAGCGCGCCGAGTTCGCGGCGCTTGTCGAGCACGAGCGACTTCACCAAGCCCTCGCGCATCGCCGCGCGCAAATCGAAGTCCGCGATGATGTGCGGGAAATAAACCGCCTTCGCCTTCTGGCCGCTGCCAATCTGGTTGTAGGGCGTGGCCGAGAAATCCACCTGGATGAAACGCCGCCCTTTCGGCGCGGCTATCAGGCGCAAACTTTTCTGCCACTCCACTTCCGTGTATTCGCCTTCGCTGCGGACCTCGTGGATGTGATGCGCCTCGTCGTTGAACGAAAGCAGGCTCGGCAGGTCACGCAGATAATTCAGCACGCCACCGCGCTCGAAACGGCGGTTCAACATTTCCAGCGAATTGCCCGCGCTCGTGCCCGGCGAGAGCGGCAGCGCCGCCGCCGCCACGTCTTTCGGGTCGGGCGTCACGCCAGGCGTTTCTACGCCACTTTCATCCTCCGCTAATTCTTCCTCGTCGCGCTGAATTTGCTGCCAGTTCGTGATTCCGATCAGTCCACCGGCGGTAACTTTCACTCCCAACTCCTCGCGCGGACAGACGTTGCCCTGCACGAAGCGAAACACTTCGTCGCGATACACGTCCGGCACGAAAAGGTCGCGGTAGCGCGCGAGGTCGGACGTTTCCCAATCCGGTTTCCCGTCGCGCACTTTGCCGCGAAAGGCGTCGAGCAACCGCTGATAAACAATCAGCCCCGGCGCGACGACGAGGAAGTTCCGCGTGAAGCGCGCATCCTCCGGCGCACGCACCGCGTTGAGCAGTTGCCAATACATCAGCGCCTGCAAGACCCACGTCTTGCCCGTCCCCGTCGCCATCTTGAGGCAATACTTCGGATGCCCGCTGCGCATCACTTCCTCCAGCCGCCGCGCCGTCAGCAAATCCTCGGCGGCGAGCTTCTGGTAAAGGTCCACCAGCGTTTCGCACTGCAAGACTTCATGCGCGTAGATGGCGTGGAGAATGGCCTGCCGCTGGCCGTCGTGAAAATTCACCGCCCGCGCATCGACGCAATCCTGTTGAAACCACCAACGCAGCAAGTCGGCGGTGACGGGCGAAACTTTTTCGAGGATGGGTGCCGCGCCGGATTCCAGCCCGGCACACTCAGCCAGCAAGCGGGGCGTGAGCGATTTGACGAGGGGCAGCATCATGGCTGGTGAAGGGGGTGCGATTGGAAGTGAGAGACAGAAACACCAGACACGCGGTTTGGCCTCCCTCTCCCCTCAACGGGGAG
>JAYVWQ010000431.1:0-6255 GCA_043785945.1 Akkermansia sp. | reverse complement strand
TCAAATTACTTTCTGCTGAAAACAAAATCGTTCCTGCGTCATCCTGGCGAGTCGGGATTCACGCACAATTACAAATGCCGATTTAATCAGCGGTTCCTTAATGCGCGACTTCATTGGACTGAACGGGCACACCGTGCAGTTCAAGCCGGATTTGTATCAACCGACGGCGCGGCTGGTGCGAGATTATCATCCGGTGCAGTGGGACCTCGGCACCAACACGGCGGCAGCGGCCCCGTTTCCCTTTGCCAAGAACCGCGTGGACTGGAGCAAGGTCTATGGATCGTGGCGCGAACGGGGTTGGATCATCGACGCGAGCCTGATGTTCGAGTCCATCAAGCGCACGAACTGGGCTGACATTGAGCGGGACGCCAAAGATTATGGCCGCGCCTTCGCGCGGGAGTTCGGTCCATCCGGCGCGCGCCGCCTCGTGGAGTCCATCGAGATCGGCAACGAGCCGGGCGATTGGAGCGATGCAGATTACACGCGGATGTTTCGAGCGATGGCGGAAGGGGCGCGTGAAGGCGATCCAAAGTTAAAGATAGCGACCTGCAATCTCACCACCGGCCCGAGCGGCAAGTACGAGAAGAGCGTCGAGTGTGTGGTGAACTTTCCGCAACTCTTCGACGCGCTGAACATCCACTCGTATGCCCAACTGGAGAACTGGCCGACATGGCGGCGCAGCTTCCCGGAGGATCCAAAGCTCGCGAAGTATTTGCCGGACGTCGAAGCGCTGTGCCGATGGCGCGACGCGCACGCGCCGGGCAAGCCGATCTGGCTCACAGAATTCGGCTACGACAGCAGCACTAAGCCGGCGGCGGCAAGCGGGGACTTTGCCAAATGGGTTGGCGTGACCGACGAACAGCAGGCGCAGTGGCTGGTGCGTTCACTGTTGGCGTTCTCCGCCATGCCGGTGGACCGCGCCTACATCTATTTCTTCGACGACAAGGACACGCCGGCCTTGCACGCGAGCGCCGGCCTCACGCGGAATTTCCAGCCCAAGCCGTCTTTCCACGCGCTCGCCCATTTGCAGAGCGCCCTCGGCGAGTATCGGTTTCAAAGCATCATCACGAATGTGCCGGGACGCTGGCGCGTGCAGGAGTATCAACACGGTCAGGATACGAATAAATTGATCTGGGTGATCTGGTCGCCCACGGGCCAGGGGCGGCGTAGCACTGAGGTGCTGCCGAAGGTTCCCGGCAAGCTCGTCGATGCGCAGTTCATGCCCCTGACTCCCGAAGTTCCGCCCGTCGCCAAACAACCTGTCCCCTCCGCTGACGGGCAATCATTGACCGTCGAAGTCACCGAGACGCCGCTCTTTCTGTTCTGGCAAAAGCCCTGAGGGTGCCCGTCAGCCCCAGTGTCCTGAAAGCTTGGAAGCGGCACTTGCTTTCATTTCAGCGGATCTCCATGCTCTTCAGACATTGCCGTAAATTTGCATGAGCACACCGTCTGAAACTGAATTTGATCTGGATTCGCTTTTCCTCCCCTCGTGGGCGCAGCAGCCAGCGAACAAAAACCTGTACGCCAAATACGAGGGCGGAGGCGAACGCGAAGAACGCCGTGGCGGCGACCGGCGCGGCGGCTTCGGCGGTCGTGGTGGTGATCGCCCCGGCGGCGGACGCCCGCCCGGCGACCGTTCCCGTGGTCCGCGCCCCGGCGGACCCGGCGGAGACTCTCGCGGCCCCCGTCCCGGTGGCCCCGGTGGCGACCGACGCGGCGCACCCGGCGGCGGACCCCGGCGGGACTTTGGTCCGCGCGGCGACCGTCCGCCCCAGCAGGAACGCCCTGCTCCGCAGCCCATGGTGGAGATCGACGTGCAGTTCCGCCCCGATGAACACGGGGTCGATTCGCTTGCGCGCCAGATCAAGATGACCGGCCGGGCTTACCCGCTCTTCAGCATCGCCCAACTCGTGCTGGAGAAGCCCGAGCGCCATTCCCTCGTCCTCACGCCCGCCAAGAAGTCCGACGGCACCCGGCAGTCCCTCTTCGTTTGCGCGCTCGATGACACCCCTTGGCTGAACGAGAACGACGCGGTCGAATACGTGTTGAACAAACATTTCGACACGTTCTACCAGGCCGAGCGCACGCCGACCGAACCGCCCAAGGGCACCTACACCTTCGTCGCGCAGTGCAGCGTCAGCGGCGTCATCCTTGGCCCGCCCAACCATCACGATTACCAGAACCAACTCCGCAAGCTCCACGCCGAGCGTTTCGCCCGGATGCCCTTCGACATGTTCAAGTCGCGCGTCCGCATCGTGCGCGAGGAGGAAGTGGTCAAGAAGTGGATCGATGACCAAAGCTGGAAGACGGAGTTCAACTGCCTGAATGTGGCGGAACCGCTCAAGCTCGCCACGCGCGAGGACGTGGAGAAACATTTCCGCGCCACGCACCTCGCCACCATCATTAAGCCCGTCGAGACCCTCACCATTTCGGGTGTGGCCAGCCGGGCCATTCGTGACCGCGAATTGCAACGCCTCACCCGCGTGATGTGGGAAGACCAGAAACGATTCCCGCTCCAGATGGCCACGCTCCTGAGCCAGATGCTCGCCTCGCGCGGCCTCCAGTTCTTCAAGGTCAACAAGACGGTCACGCACGTTTCCGTGGCGCGGCCCAGCTACCTGGATTTGTCCACTACGCCGGTCTCCGAAAGCGTCACGCGCATCGTGGACTTCATCAACGCGCATCCCAAGGCGACACGCCGTCAGTTGTTCGAAGCACTGGCCCCTTCCGCCATCGCGACCACTCAAGCCCCTGTCGAAGGCGCGGCTCCCGCTGAACTCTCCGCCGAAGCCAGCGCGGTCATCTCCGACCTGCACTGGCTCGTGCATCAGGGCCATGTGATCGAATTCGCCAACGGACTCTTGGAAGCGGCGAAGAAGCCACTGCCAAGACCGGAACCGAAGCCCAAGGCGGCGAAGGTGGCTGTGACGGTGGCGGCCGCCGAAAGCGCTCCGACGGAAACGCCTGCGGAAGCAGCGGCGGAAGCCCCTGTAGTAGCAGAGGCCGCTGAGGTGGCGGCTGAAGTGGCGTCCCCCGCCCCGGTGGTTGAAGCCCCGGCTTCAGTGGAACCGACTGCGCCCGTCGCTGAAGCTCCCGTGCCGACCACTGCGGCCTGATTCGAAAAAGTTCTTCACAGCCGCCGACGCAAGTCGGCGGCTTTTTTATTTCAGCACCGCGCGGCGGATGATGTGGTACACGTCCGTTGATTCCACATCTGCCGGCAGCGCGATATCCGAATCGGCCAGCAGCACCGGCCAGTCCTTTTTGTCCTTCGGACGGCAGCCGTGCGAGCCTTTGACCAGCGTGGCGTCGAGCGGGATCAGGTCCATCAACATGCGGAAGCCGAGTTTCTTTTGCAGCAGACGCCAGGCGATCTTCAACTTGGGAAATTTGATGGCGGGATCGAGGAACAACTCCACCGGGTCGTAGCCCGGCTTGCGATGGATGTCCACGGTGCGGGCGAAGTCCGGCGCGCGCGCGTCATCCAGCCAGTAGTAGTAGGTGAACCACGCGCTCTCCTCGGCCACGGCGATCAAGTCCCCTGCCCTTGTGTGGTCGATGCCGAGTTCGTGCTTGCCGGCCTCGTCGAGCACTCGCGCCACGCCGTTCATGCGCGCCACCATCTTCCGCACCTTCTCCAGCAGCGAAACATCGTTCACGTAGATGTGCGCCACCTGATGATCGGCCACGGCGAACACCTGGCTCGCGCCGCAGTCGAGTATCTCCCGACCCAGTTCCTCGCGCGTGACCAGCCAGCCTTCTTCGCGGAAGCGCCGGTTCAAGTGGATGGGAAAATTCACAGGCGTGATGCCATACTCGGAGAGGAGCATGACCTGCACGCCGCGTCCCTCGAAGAACCGGATCAAATCGCCCACGATGCGGTCGACCTCGCCCAGGTCCTGCGCGATGGCGGGGTCGTTCGGACCGAGCCGCTGCAAGTTGTAATCCAGATGCGGCAGGTAAACGAGCGAGAGCGTCGGCGCGTGGCGCTGCTCAATCCACTTGGCCGACTCGGCAATCCAGCGCGAGACGCCATCGCGTTTTGCCTGTGGGGTATCCACACCTGCCGCCGGACCCCAGAAGGCCGGGAAGGGAAATTCGCCAAGGTCTTTTTTGACCTCGGTGCGGATGTCCGGCGGGAAGGTGTAGATGTCGAACACCTTGCGCCCGTCCGCCGGATACATCGGGCGCGGCGTGATGGAATAGTCGGCGCTGGAATACATGTTGTACCACCAGAACAGCTTCGCGCAGGTGAAGGACGGATCAGCGCGCTTGAGGTCGTCCCAAATTTTCGGCTGCTGCACGACATGGTTCGACTGCTTCCAGAACTGCACCTCCGCCAGCTCGCGATGATACCAACCGTTGGCCACGATGCCGTGCCCATGAGCGCGTGTGCCCGTCACGTAATCCGACTGCGCCGTGCAAGTCACCGCAGGAAACGCCGGCACGATGTGCGCGAACTGATGCTTCTGAAGAAATGCCGCGATGGCCGGCGTGTGCTCACCAATGAGCGACTCGGTGAGGCCGACCACGTTGATGACGGCGGTGCGTGTCATCGAGAGGGAGCGCGGTTCGCGCACAGGAATGTTCGAGAGCTAATCATGTTGCTGGCGCGCTCGGCGCACCGGGCGTTGGTAAGAGCATTAGTAGCGGAAGACAAATTCTTTCGCGTTCAACAACGCCCAGGACAAATCCTCGAAGACGCGCCGTTTATCCTCTGTGCGGTCGGCGCGCGCGGAGATTTCGAGCAGTTCGGCCTGCGTGGGCCCGCGGTTCAAGGTGTTCCAATACAACTCCGTGGCCACTTCCAGATTGGACCGGCCCGCGCTGACCAACTGCTGGATGCGGTTATCGGGTGCGGCCAGTAGTTCGTTCATCTCGGGGCCGCTCACTAGGTTGAACGCCTGGCTCATGGTCGTTTCGCAGGACCGCTCGCACTCGGTGCTGAGGAGGCGCATGGGCTTGCCGAAGAGCGTGAGGAAGGTGTCGCTGCTCGACTTCCTTTTCTCGCGCAGCCGCACCGAGCCGACGCCGGGCAACTGCCCCGCGCGCAGTCCCGGCGGATAGCCGTTGAATCGCGCCGGCACGGCCATGGCCGCGTGTTGCGAGTCGAGCAACTGTTCCGCCGTGAGCCGGCGCAGCAGGACGTGGGAGTAATTCACTTCGTCGTCGCGATTCGTGTCGTTCGGTTCGGCGGAAAGCTGATAGGCGCGTGAGTTCATGACCTGCCGGACGAGCCAGCGCAGGTCAAACTTTTGCGCGACGAAATCCCGGGCCAGTCGTTCCAACAGCTCGGGGTGACTCGCGGGATTGGTGGGACGGAAGTCGTCCACCGGATCGACCAACCCGCGCCCCATGAGATGAAACCACACCCGGTTGACCTGCGACTTCGCAAAGAGCGGATTGGCCGTCGTCCACACGGCGAGTTCGCGCAGCGGGTCGGCGTCCGCCGCGAGCTTCGTCTTCGCGCCGAGAAAGCGCGGGGCAGAAGGCTTGCTCGTGCGCGCGTTCGTCACCGTGCCTTCGCGCGAGAGATAAACCACCTGCTCACCGATGAACTCGTGCGAGTCGAGATTGTCCGTGCGGTTGTTCTCCAAGACTTTGTAGCTCACGCGCGCGAAGAGTCCGGCCCAGTCGTAATAATCGTCCTGGCTCCAGCGGTCGAAGGGGTGGTTGTGACACTGCGCGCATTGCAGGCGGACGCCGAGGAAGACCTGCGCCGTGGCTTCCGCCCGAGTGATGGGATCGCGGAGGGCACGGTAATAATTCACGGCGGGATTCTGATACGTGCTGCCGCGGGCAGCGATGATGTCGCGGGCGAACTCATCCACCGGGCGATTCTCGCGCAGGCTCCGCGCAATCCATTGCTGGAAAGCCTGCACGCCCTTGCGGTCAATCGTCTTCTCCTCCGTGCGGAACAGGTCGCCCCATTTCAGCGCCCAGAATTCCGCGAACTCCGGCCGATCCAGCAACTCATCCACCAGCTGCACGCGTTTGTTCGGACGCGCATCAGCGAGGAAGGCCCGCGCCTCGTCCGCCGTGGGCAGCGAGCCAAGCAAGTCCAGATACGCTCGACGCATGAACACCGTGTCCGGGCCGAGCGGCGACGGATTCACGCGCAGCGAGCGGAGCTTGGTGAAAATTTCCTTGTCCACGTAATTGTTCTCCAGCGGCGCGCTCCATTTGAATCCCGGTCGTGCTGGAATGAACGCCAGCCGCACCGGCATCTGCTCGCCGAGGAAGCGCACCAGCACC
>JAYVWQ010000430.1:0-5759 GCA_043785945.1 Akkermansia sp. | reverse complement strand
CTCACGACCAGTTACGCCGACACCATGAAGAAGGTGACGATTCGGCTGGACTGGGGGCAGTTGGGGAACACCAACCGCACGCGCCTGATGAGCACCTATGTCACCCGCAACGGCCTGCAAAATTATGTGTGGTAAACTTCCATCCCGGGGTCGCGGCGCCTTCACCCTGCTGGAGATGATGGTCTCCATGGCGATTTCATCCGTCATCCTCACGGTGGTGCTTTCCTTCACCGTTTACACGGCCAAGAGTTTTGCCGCCATGTTCAACTATGTGGACCTCGAACAGAAAAGTCAACTCGCCGTGGACTCCATGCTGCGCGACATCCGCATGACGAAAGCCCTGTCCAGCTATGGGACCACCACCCTGAACGGCCGCACCATTACCAATTCGCTCACATTTCTGGATGCGGACGATCAGCAGCTCAGCTACTCGTTCAGCAACAACCTCCTCATCCGGACCAAGGCCGGCCAGAGCACCATGCTCCTGACCAATGTGGATTATCTCTGCTTCCAGGTTTTCAAGCGCAATCCCGTGGCCACCACCTTCGAGCAGTTCCCCACCTCCGACGCCGGCAACTGCAAGCTGGTGAGCGTGAACTGGCTTTGTTCCCGCAGCATTCTCGGCAGCCGACTCAACACCGAAAGCGTGCAGACGGCCAAAATCGTCCTCCGCAAACAATAGCCCGGTAAACATCAACCCTTGCTTATGAAAACATGTCTCTCCGCCCGCCGCTCCCGCCGTGGCTCCACCTATCTGACCGTGATCGTGGCCATGGCCGTCATCGGCATCGTGCTCGCCGCCTATCTCACCATGGTCGGGACCCAGAACTCCTTCTCCGCCCGTTCCCAGACGTGGAACCGCTCGGTGCCCGTGTTGGAAGCCGGCCTGGAAGAGGCCATGGCGCATCTGAACAAGAACGGCTCTCCCCCCGAGCCGGGCGTTCCCGTCAACCTAGCCCTTCTCGCGGGCGATGGCTGGGACAACAACGGCTCGCTCAACGGTCCTTGGACCAAGCAAGGATGGATCGACGGCGATTTTTACTACGTCAGCATCGCGTCCTGGAGCGGCACCACCGCCCAGTTCCCCAACATCAGTTCGACCGGCTTTGTCCGGCAGCTTCCGGCCTACGCCTGGCAGCGCTCCGGCGGACCGTTGCTGGCCGCGATTGCCCTGCCCAATTTGGAGGCGGGCCACTTTTCGAGCCGCGCCGTGCAATGCCGGGTGACCAACAACCCCAGCTTCAGCCGCGCGTTGGTGGCCAAGCACGGCATCGACATGAACGGCAACAATGTGCTGACCGACAGCTACGATTCCCGGAACCCCCTTTACAGCACCGGGGGCCGTTGGGATGTCGCCAAGCGCCGCGCCAACGGTGACGTAGCCAGCAACGACACGCTGACCAACGTCATCAACGTCGGCAACGCCAACATCTGGGGTCGCGTCGCCACCGGACCGGGTGGAACTGTGTCCCTCGGACCGAATGGTGCGGTCGGCAACGCCGCTTGGCAGGGCAGCCGCACCGGCATTCAACCCGGTTATTCCACCGACGACATGAACGTGGAGTTCCCCGACGCGGTGGTGCCCGCCGGGAGCTTGGGCTGGCTTCCGCCGCTCTCCGGCAGTGGCGGTTACCAATACATCTTCAACACCCCTGGCGATTACAAGGTGGCCAACATCAGTGGGGATATCCTGGTCTCCGCCCTCAATGTGCGTCTGCTGGTGACGGGCGGCTGGTCGTTCTCTGGGCAGAAAGCCATGACCATCACCACCAACGGCAGCATCAAGATCTATCTCGACTGCGCCAGCGCGGACATCACCGGTAGTGGCAACATCAATGGCGTCATGAACACCCCAGGCACGCCCGACCGGTGTTACATCTTTGGCACCTCCAAGCTGACCAGCCTCGACATCGGCGGCAACGGCGAAATTACCGCCGTCGTCTATGCTCCCTACGCCAACGTCACGCTGCATGGTGGCGGGAATAGCGCCAACGACTTCTCCGGCGCCATCGTGGCCAACACCTTCCGCTTCACCGGCCATTACAACATCCACTACGACGAGGCGCTCGGCCGCGCCGGCCTGTGGCGCGGGTTCACCATCATCTCGTGGGACGAGCGATAATTTCGGGATCCGCCCGGGGGGAATCCTGAGCCAGCTTCGATCGGGCCGCACGCACATGCGCCTGATCGAAATCAGAAGGGGAAGCGGCAGGTCGTGAGGCAACTCACGGCCTGCTTTCTTTTTCGAGAGAGTGACGCCTGCGAAATGATTATGGGGCGGGACGAAGGGTGAAGCCGCCGTTGCGCAGCCCACCGGGGAAGTATCCCGCCGCGCTATTGCTGCCCTGGAGCACCGCGCCTCGCAGCGCCGTGAGCACGTTCGAGGTGGGATGGGCGAAGCTGCCCGTGATCAACCCCGTGCCTGGTGCCACCTGGAGCTGCACGTTATTCGTATTGGCCAAAACGGTCAGGGAGCCGTTGGTTTCCAACACCACTTCGGACCGAAGCGGAGACGTCAGGCCGTCGCCGGAAAGGGTCACAAGGCCGTTTGTCCACTCGACGAGCCGGGCTGGGGGCGGCGTGTAGGGTGAACCCAGAATCCGCACCGCCTGGCCGTTCTGACCCGGGAAATTGGGGCCGAACCATTTGCCGCTGGCCGTGAAGGTATTGTTGCTCTCCAAAGTCGCCAGCCCCAGCACTCCCCCGCGCCCTTTGTAGGCGGGCGCGTAGAAGGCGAACCGGTTGCCCTTCAACAGGGCGGGCTTGAACTTCTTGGCCGCCTTCTCGGTGACCGCCTCGCCGTCGCCCAGTTCCCCGGAAAGAACCAACCGGCCCAGTGCATCCACCGTCATGGTGCCGAAGCCCGAGCCGTCCGAGACGGCGTTGGTGCCCGTGGGCGGAGTGATGTTAAAAGTGTAACGGCCTGCCGCCGGCGCGGGATTGGTGCTGGGATAGGATTGCACCCGCCAGAGCTGCACCGCCGCAGTGGCGTGGGCGCCGTCCGTGTAGGTGCCAGAAATGCCTTCCGCTCCTTCAGTCTGCAAACCCATGAACAGGGCCAGAGCATTGGTGTTTTGCTGTCCGGTGATGACGCTCACCCCGCTGGCATCGAACTGGCCGTGAATCGGATAGCTCGCCCCGATCGGGTTGAGCTGACCAAAGTATCCCCCGTTGCCTGAGAGATTGAGCGAGATGAACCCGGCGCTGCGCGGCGGGCCGGAGCCGCCGGGAAAGAACACCCCTTGATACGTCCCCTTGGCCAGTCCCAGCAGCGTGGTGGTGAATCGCGCGATGATGTTGGTGCTTTGCTCGGACATGGTGAAGTAAATGGCGCGCGAGTTGGAGTTCACGCCGCCCCGCCAGCCGTTGAAGAAGTGCCGGGCCTTGGGCTTGGCAATCAGGTTGTAGTTCACATTCAATTCCAGCATCTGCCCGTTGGTCAGGCCGGTCACCTTCCCCGTTCCGTCACCGGTCAGTTGGAGCGTCACGCGCCGGGGCACGGAATAGAAAATCGTCCGCTTCACGGTGGGGGAGAAGTTCCCGAAATAATCAATCGACCGCACGAAGAACAAATTCGTGCCCGGGGTCAAGGGAAGGTTGGTCACCGTCCAGTTGGTTTTCCCCTCGGCCAGAAACACACCGGCGTCCGACTCATACTGCACGCGCGCCACCTCCATGTTGTCGCCCGCCAGACCAGAGAGGGTGATGCTGGAGTTGGTGGTGCGAATGACGGCATTCGTCCCGCTCACGCTCACGGACGGGGCGTTCGTGTCCCGCGTCTGCCCGCCGCGCAGGAAAGAAGGCACCACGGTGAACAGATCGCGCACTTGGATGGGCAGGGCGTTGGTCACGTAGGTGACGTTGGTTGCGACCATGCGATTGGTCATGACCACCGTCATGTTGGTCACGTAGGTGATGTTCGTGACGACCATGTGATTGGTCACCACCGCGAAACGGTTGGTCGAAGCAGGCAGCTCGTTGAAAAATTCAAATGGATCGGTGGTGAAGGTGGTGCTGACCGTCAGGGTGTTGAAGTAGTTCAGCAGGTTGGTGCCGCTGAAAGCATTCGTGGTGTTGACCACATGGCCGAAGACGGTGAACCCGCCGTCCACGTCGTTCAGGAAGGCGTTGTTCGTCAGGTTGAAGAACCATTCCGTCCCGGCGGAGTTCGTCACTCCCGCGTTGCGGGCCATAGCGATGGTGCCGAACTCGTTGCCGAGCTGCGGACCCACGCTGTACTCGTTCGTGATGCGACCCAAGTTCGCGCTCTCGATGAAGCTCCTGAAATCATTCGTGCTGTTCCTGTTCGGGACGCGGAGACGCCCGCCCTGCACGATGAAGTTCGGATCCAAGCGGTTCAGCACCACGTTGGAATACATGCCGCTGTACACGTAGATGAGGAAGTTCCGCACCGTCTCCGGCTTGTCCTGATCAAACAGCTCGATGTCGATATTGCCGAAGTTCCCGCCGCCCGTGGAGAGGGCGAACCGCACCACGGTGTTGCTGGGATTGAGAACGGCCTGCCCCCGCGCGGAGAATCCGGCGGCGCAGATGAAGACGGCGATGCATAACAGTTTTTTCACAAGAGTAGGGGGAGCGTATCACTTTTCCCGGCTCTGACAACGCGCCGGAAATCATTCGGGATTTTCGCCTCAGACTTTTCGCACCAGGAAATCACCCATGGCCAGATTGCGCAGGTCGCTGCCGTAAAACATGTTCAGCGCGTCGTCCGGCGAGCAGACCATCGGCTCGCCGCGCCGGTTGAGCGAGGTGTTGAGCAGCACCGGGATGCCGGTGCGCGCCTCGAACTTTTCCAGCAACTCGTAGTAAAGCGGGTTGCTGCGCGGCGTCACGATCTGCGGTCGCGCCGTGCCGTCCTCATGCACGACTTCCGGGATGCGCGTCTTCCACTTTTCCGCCACGTCGAAGGTGAACGTCATGTAGGGCGATGGGTGGTTCGTCTGCAAAATGTCCGCCGCCACGCGGTCGAGCATCGACGGGCAGAAGGGCCGCCAGCGTTCGCGGTATTTGATCTGCGCGTTGATCATCTCGGCCGTGCCGCGACTCGTCGGGTTGCCGAGAATGCTGCGGTTGCCCAAGGAGCGCGGGCCAAACTCCATGCGCCCCTGAAACCACGACACGACTTCGCCGCGCGCCAGCAACTCCGCCGCGACGTCCGTGATGGACGCGCACCGCTCATATTTCACGCCGCGCTTTTGCAACACCGCTTCAATCTCCGCCGCCGAATACTCCGGCCCGAGATAGGCGTGTTCCATCGGTTGAATGGTGTCGCCGAGTTGGTGCGCCGCGTAGGTCGCCGCGCCCAGGGCCGTGCCGGAATCGCTCGCCGCCGGCTGCACAAACATCTCGCCGCCCGGCGGCAGTTGCGCGATGAGCCGCTGATTGGCCTTCACGTTCAAGGCCACACCGCCTGCGTAGCACAGCCGCTTGGTGCGCGCGATGTGCTCGCCGAGGTAATGCTGCACCAGCGCGACCAACACCTGTTCAAGCTGTCGCTGCACCGCCGCCGCGACATGGATGTAAGGCTCGTCAATCTCATCCCCCGCGCGCGACGGCCCCCACATCTCGATCAGTTTCGGGGAAAAATAAGTTCCCTTGCCGTTGCGCTTGTAACGCCGCGCGCCGATGCAGTTGACCAGCCGCGTGTTGACCTCGAACCCGCGCTCGTTCCAGTCGAGCAGCTTCGACACGTCGATCTTGCTGGCGTCGCCATAGGGGGCCATGCCCATGACTTTGAA
>JAYVWQ010000429.1:0-6901 GCA_043785945.1 Akkermansia sp. | reverse complement strand
CCGTGGCGCGAATGGTGTGATCCCCGGCCAGGAGTGCGCCGAAATTACGCTCGTAGGGAGCCGAGGTGATCGCCGGTCCGCTCGGTGAATTATCCAGGTAGAATTGCACCGAGTACGGGGGCGTGCCGCCGGCTGCCGTGGCCCGGCCCGTCACGGGCGTGAGATTGTCGAGGGTCGTGTTGTCGGTCGGTGCGGTGAGCGCGAACGTGATTGGATCCGCGACGCGGAAGCTGTTGGTCAGCGAGTTGGTGCTCACCAGCGCGCTGTCTGTGGCCACGGCATAGATATTGTAATCACCCGCCGCCAGCGCGCCGATCTCGAGGGTGAAAGGGGTCGTGGTGGTGCCCGCTCCTGTGAACACCATGTTACCCACCCCACTGTTGGTGAAGTATTCCACGGTGTATGGACTGGTGCCGTGGGCAACGGCCGTCGCGGCGGGGATGGGCGTGCCGGAGACGAAGAGCTGCGTGTTCGTCGGCGCGGTGAGGAGGGCCGCGAAAGAGGGCGGCAACCCGGCCGTCACGGTCAGGGAAAAATTGTCATACTGGTCCGCCGTGTCCGTGCCGCCGCCGCCGCCCGCGCCCTGGGCATTGTCATCGGCCCAGAGCAGGTATAGATGGCCCCCGTTGGTCCAATTCACGTTCAGGTTGGTGCTCAGGGTCACGCTGCTCGCCGCCGCCGCCGTGGTGTTGAAGGCCGGGATGTTGACCCAACTCCCGGTCTGCCCCGACAGGCTGTAGTAGGCCCGGGTGCCCTTCTCGGCATCCTCGGCGGTCAGCGGGCCGGCCAACGTGAACAGATAAGAGACGTTGAGCTGCGTGGCGTTCGTTCCCGTCTGGTTGAGAAACCGGCCCATGAGCACTTGGTAGCGGTTGCCGGTGGGCCGGGTCTGGAGATAAAACGCGGTCGAACTCCACACCGCCGTCGCCAGTTGCGTCGGCGGATCGCCCGCGGCGGAGGTCGTGCGGTTGGTGACGTTGTTGAGGGTGATGCTTGTGTTCACATCCGCATCCACCGTGTAAGCGTCAGCCGCCGCCGCCGCGACGCTCAGTGTCGCCCATTCCACCGCGAGCGGCTGGGTGCTGAAGTCATTCGTGTAGCCCGTCGGCCCGACGACGGAAGCGTTGGCCGGAACGATGGCCGTGAAGGAATTGGTCGCCGTGCGAGTCGTGCGGCCCAGGCTGTCCGTCGCCACGGCGTAGGCCGTGTGGCTGCCCGCCGCCACAGTCACCGCCACCGAGTAGGGCGAGCCGCTGTCCACGCCTGCCGAAGCGCCATCCACGAAAAATTCCACGTTGCTGACCGAGAGCGGCGCACCCACCGAGGCGCTGGCCGTCAGGTTGAAACCCGGCCCCGCCGTGACGATCTGCCCGCCGGTCGGAGCAGTGAGCGCGGCCAGGAGCGGCGGCGGCGAAACGGTGATGACATTCGTGGTCGAATCAGCCTGCTGCGCCGTGGGGAGCGAGCTGTCCGAGGCGTGGACGTAACAGGTGTAGCTGCCCACGGGCCGCGCGCCGAGGTTCAACGTGGACGGCCCGGCGCTGAGCGTCCCGGCCAGTTGCCCGTTCGTGTAAAACGAGACCGAGTAGGGGGCCGTGCCGCCAAGGGGCGTCGCCGCCAGCATCAATGACTGTCCCACCGTGAGCGCCGTGCCATTCGTGGGCGTGAGCGTCACCGAGAGCGGCCCGGTGATGTGAACGGTGTGCGCCACCGAGTTGCTCACCCAGCCCCGCGCATCCGTGATCGTGGCGCTGATGGTGTGGTCGCCGATGGGGAGCGGGCCGAAATTGAGTTGATAAGGAGCCGCCCCCACGGGAGCGCCACTGGGCAGGCTGTCGAGGAAGAATTGCACCGAGTACGGGGCTGTGCCGCCTGCGACCGTCGCGGTGGCGCTCACGCTCACACTGTAATCAAAGCTGACGCCCTCCGCCGGGGCGATAAGCGCCAGCGTGATGGCATCCAGGACGAAGAACGTGTTCGTGGCCGAGGTCGCGCTCTCGGGGCTGCCCGCGCTGTCGGCCGCTCCGGCATAGAGGTTGTAGGTGCCTGCGGCCAGCGCGCCGAGGTCCGCGTTGAAGGGCGGGGTCGCGCTGGAACCCGCCGGGGTGAACGCGGTGTTCCCGGCTCCGCTGCTGATGAAATATTGCACCGTGTGCGGCGCGGTGCCGAAGCTCACGGTGGATGAGGCCGTGAAGGCCGGTCCGGCCACGAGCAGCGCCCCATTCGTCGGCGCAGTCAAATGGACCGCCAGCGCCGGTTGCGCCCCGATGGTCACGCTCAGGGAGAAGTTGTCGATCTGGTTGCCCGAGTCGATGCTGGACGCGCTGTTGTCGTCCAGCCACAGCAGGTAAAGACTGCCGCCGACCGGCCAGGAGACGGCCAGGTTGGTGCTAAGGGCAAAGCTCCCGGTGTTGGTGAGATTGTGCAACGAGGGCAGCGGCGACCAACTGCCGCCCAGCCCGGTGAGGCTGTAATAAACGTGCGTCCCCTTGCCCGCATCCTCGATGGAGAGTGATCCCGCCATGGTAAGTTGATAGGCGAGGCGGACTTCGGCGGCGTTGGTCGCCGTGCCGTTCACGAACTTGCCCATGAGCAGCGTGGCTCGGTTGCCATTGGGCCGGGTCTGGAGATAAAGACCGTTCGCGTTGGAGCTCCACGTTGCGTTCGTGAGTTGCGTGGCGGGGTTGTTGATGTTCGACACCGTCACCAAGCTAACTAGGGTGGCGTTGATGTTCAGATTCGTGAGGACTTCATTGTCCAGGTCGTACACGTCGCCCGCTGCGCCGGCCAGACTCAGGGTCGCCCAGTCGGACGCCGCCGGACGCACGCTAAAATCATTGGTGTAGCCCGCCGGTCCCACCGTGGCGGCGCGGGCCAGGCCCGCGAGGGATAAGAGAGCCGCGATGCAAAAAAACAGGATCGAGGTAGGGCGGGGGATAAACATTTTCATGGAGTCTGAAGGGATCGAGAAAAGGAAGGCTATGCCGGTTTGGTTTCTACCGAGGCGTCGTTGGGAACTCGGCTGGGAACTCGGCTCGGAATCAACGCGCCGAACCGGTGTTTGAGATTTTTCCATAGTTTAGGTTCACCCGACATGCGCCGTGGACCGATTTTCTCCGCCAGTTTTTTTCAAAAGATTTGAGCAATGAGAGGACGCGGCCGGAGCAGCGCAAGTTTCGGAAATCACCGCGCCAGGTTATGGGCGGTGGGCGGGCAGGAAATCCACCATCGCCTTGGCGAAGGGCGCGAGGTCACGCGGGGTGCGGCTGGAAATTAAGTTGCCGTCCACGACCACCGGCTCATTGACCCAGAGGCCGCCGGCGTTCTCCAAGTCGTCCTTGATGCCGACCGAACCGGTGACGCGCTTGCCTTGGAGAATTTTCGCCGAGATGGGAATCCAGCCGCCGTGGCAGATGAAGGCCACGAGTTTGCCCTGCTCGAAAAACTCGCGCGTGAGCGCGAGCACCCTGGCGTCGCGGCGCAATTTGTCCGGCATGAAACCGCCCGGCACGAGCAGGCCGCAGAAATCCTGGCTGCGCGCCCCGGCCAATAACAGATCACTGGTGGCGGGATAACCGTGCTTGCCGGCGTAGGTGCGAATTTCCGGTGCAGCCAGGCGCATGGCGTAGCCCGCCTCCTGCAAACGGAGCAGGGGATACCACAGTTCCAAATCTTCGTAGAGGTCGTCCACGAACGTGAGCAGCGTCTTCGTCATGGCAGAGTTATGACCGGAGATCCGTCGTGACGGAAGATGGAAGATGGTTCAGTTCGACGTGCCCTGAATGCTGGCCGCGGCCTTGAGGTTGCCGACGTGGAAATCCGCGTAGAGCACGTTCATGCTCCGGCCGTTGTCGTGGAAGCGCTCGTAGTCATACATGAGGAAGGCGTCGCTCAAAGGGTTGTTGCTCAGGCGCGGTTTGTCCACGGGGCGACCACCGTACCAGGCGTTCCATTCGTAGCTGGAGCCGTTTTGCTCGAAGCGCTGCACCTTGTCATCCGGGCAGCGAAAGACGGTGTTCTGCTGCGGCAGGGAGTTGGTGTTGTAGCCGACTTCCGGGGCCAGCAAATCGCAGATGCGGGGCAGGGGCGGAGCGCTCGGCACGGTGGGCAGACGCTCGGCGATGGGGAGCAGGCCGTCATGTTCGTCGGCATACAACCGCACGGCGATGCCGAGCTGCTTGAGGTTGCTGACGCAGGCGATGGACTTGGCCTTCTCCTTGGAACTGGCCAGCGCCGGCAGGAGCAGGGACGCCAGAATGGCAATGATGGCAATCACGACCAGCAGTTCAATAAGCGTGAACGCCGGGCGGGAGGGCCGGAAGGCCGAGACAGATTTCGTTTTCATAAACAACAGATTCCAAATTTCAAATCAGCCGGCCCGTTCAACGGCCCGGGGGACGCCCCCCATTCGGACCCCCCGGCCCCCTCATGCGGGCGCGTTGCTCGGGCGTGCTGTTGAGCAGTCGCTCGCGCATCATCTTGTCCATGCCCGGCCCCATCATCTGCATCATGCGGTCGCGGCGCTGTTCGTCCGTCATGTTCGCCATTTCCTGCATGAGCTTGTCGCGCTCCGCCTGGGCGGCTTCGATTTTCTGGCGTTCCTCTGCGGGCAGCGTGGCGAGCAGTTCCTGATTGAGCGCCTCCCGCTGTTTGGTGGCTTCGGCGCGCTGCTCATCCGTCATCTCCGGCCCGCCAAAGCCGCCACGTCCGGGCGGGTTATTGGTGTCACCACCAGGTCCGCCACCGCCGAATCCGGCAAAACCTCCGCGACCGCCCGGCCCGCCCACGCCACCAAACCCTTGCAGTGCGTAAAGCGTCGTCCAGTTGCGGTGCGCGGCTTTGGCCAGCTTGGCCACGGCCTCGGGCACGCTGGCCTGTTTCACGATGAAGCTGACGGTTGAGTTCACACCGTCCTCGGGCACCACGCGAGCCGAGGCGAAGCGATTTAAGGCCAGGCTCGCGAACGCCACGTCCTTCGCGGAGATGCTCAACGACACGAGTTGATTCTGTGCCGTGCCCGCCGCTTGGGGTCCGCCGAAGCCGCCCATTCCCCCCATGCCGCCAAATCCGCCGAAAGCCAGGTTGCGGCTTTGCAGATTCGTCCAGCCGTGCGTCGCCGGATCGACTTCTCCGCGCAGGGATTGTTTCAAGGCGGTGAACGACTGGCTGGTGGAATAGAGCGGATAAATCGTCGAGGCGCGGGCCATGATCTGGCTGCCGACGAGGCGCAGCGCCTCTTCCAGCGGCATCTTCTCGACCTGCATGGTCACTTTGCCCTCGACCGACTTGTCCACGTAAATGACCTCCCACGTCTGGTGTTCCATTTTCTTCACCACATCGCGCACGTCCAGGTCGCGCACGTCCAGCGTGACGAGGTTCAAGTGGGCGTTGTAGGCCGCGCGGCCAAAGTAAATTGCGGTCAGGACGAGGAGCGCCGTGCCGTACCAGATGATTTTTCGAGAGTTCATAATCAGACCTTTCACTTGCCCACAAAACTGTAACGGACGCTTCCCGCCCCCGTCCATCCATGCGCAGGACGGCGGCCAAACCCGCCAACCATTCTGCGAGCGACCGGGAGGCGACGGTTCGCCGGGTGCGGAAAATCAATTCAAAGCTCGACGCCAGCGAGAACGAATCAAATGATGGCCCGCATCGTCAGCACAGGCAGAAAATTAGCGCGGTAAATTTTAGCACGGTGATTATGCAACCAATCTCGTTCGCCATTCCGAAGCACGTTGTGCAGCAGCGGGTTCGCACCCCCAAGAAGAACATTCCCCAGACGGCGGGCGAGCGCAGCCGCATCCTCCACGCCATCCGCAACTACGTGGCCGAGCACAACCCCGTGCCACCCATGCCGTCGGACGAACTCAAAGTCCATGCTGACCGCCTCGTGCAGATGATGGGTGTCGATGCGATTTACCGCGACTATATTGGCGTGCTCATCAGCAACGAGATGTGGCGCGAGACGCTGGCCCAGGTGCCCTTCGAGAAGCGCCTGCTGCTCCTGCCAAAATGTCTGCGCGTGGAAGCCAAGTGCCCCGCGCCCTTCGATGAATTTGGCCTGCTCTGCAAACAGTGCGGCCTCTGCACCATTCAGGATTTGCAGGCTGAGGCGGAGAAGCTCGGTTACGCCGTGCTCGTGGCGGAAGGCTCGGCCATCGTCATGTCGCTCATTCAAACCGGCAAGATTGAAGCCATCGTCGGCGTGAGCTGCCTGCCCGTTTTGGAGCGCGCCTTCCCCTACATGGAAGCCGCCGCCATTCCCGGCGTCGCCGTGCCCTTGCTGCAAGACGACTGCATCGACACCACCGTCGATCTCGACTGGGTCTGGGATTACATCCACCTGAGCAGCGACGACAAAACCCGGCGGCTCGACCTCGGCGCCCTGCGCGAGGAAGTGGATTTCTGGTTCACCCCCGCATCGCTCGACTTGATCATGGGCGGCACCGCCCAGGGCGAATCGGAGAAGATCGCGCGCGAATGGCTGATGCGCGCGGGCAAACGCTGGCGGCCCTTCCTCGCCGTGGCGTCGTATCAGGCGCTGCGCGAAAACGCCGCCGGTGCGCCGCCCGACGACCTCCGCAAAATTGCCGTGGCCGTGGAGTGTTTCCATAAGGCCTCGCTCATCCACGACGACATCGAGGACAACGACACCCAGCGCTACGGCGAAAAAACGCTGCACGAAGAACACGGCGTCGCGGTCGCGCTGAACGTCGGCGACCTGCTCATCGGCGAAGGCTACCGGCTCATCGGCGAGTGCAAGGCTTCGGCGCAGCAGAAGGTGGAAATGCTGCTTGTGGCCGCGCGCGGCCAGCGCGAACTTTGCCGTGGCCAGGGTGCGGAACTCTGCTGGGCCAGAAGCCCGCAGCCGCTCACCTCGCTTCAGGTGCTCGACATTTTC
>JAYVWQ010000428.1:0-4411 GCA_043785945.1 Akkermansia sp. | reverse complement strand
CACTTCGAGCACCGTGACTGGCGGGTCATTGCCCTCGACAGCAGCGAGGGGAAAAAATATCAGAACACCACCATCCAGCCGGACACCCTGCGCTGGATTGATGACACGCTGCCCAAGTTGAACTCCAAGCAGCCGACCATTCTCTTCACCCATTTCCCGCTCGGTCCCGACACCACGTATCGTCCGGCCAATGCAGACGCGATGCTGGAGCGGTTCCAGAACTTCAATCTCGTGGCTGTTTTCAACGGGCACTACCACGGCTTCACTGAGCTCACCGTGCGTGACACGGTCTTCACCACCAACAAGTGCTGCTCGATTGCGCGCGGCAACCACGACAAGACGACGGAGCGCGGCTATTTCCTGTGCCGCGCGCAGGCCGGGAAGATCGAGCGGCAGTTCATTGAGGTTAAAATTGCGTAGCGACTGGAGCGCGGACGTCTCGTCCGCGCGAAGCGCCGGGATAGTTCTGGAAACACGCGGGCGAAACGCCCGCGCTCCAGCCGCCCCTTTCCGCAAGATGCGCTTTGCCTCGCCGCCTCGCTTGCGTAGCCTGCGCGCATGTTCCCCGGGCAAAATAAACGGGCCGTGCTCTCGTGGCTGCTGTGGTGCGCGCTGGCGTCACGGCTGATGGCGGCGGAAGCCGCGCACGTTTTCACACTGAGCACCAATGACGTGGTGGCCTTCGTCGGTGGCACGGACGTGGCCACGGCGCGGCTGACCGGACATCTTGAAGCGTTGCTGGCCGTGAAGTTTCCCGGCGCGCGCTTTCGGAATTTGGGTTGGGAGGGAGACACGGTCTTCGCCCAGCCGCGCGATGTGGGCTTTCCGCCGCTCGCGGAACAGCTCAAGCGCACCGGGGCCACGATGATTTTTCTCCAGTTCGGACGCGCCGAAGCTTTGGAAGGACGCAAGTCAGCGGCGGACTTCTCCGCCGCCTACGACCGCCTCATCTCGAACTGCTTGAAACAAACCCCGCGCCTCGTGCTCGTCACGCCCGCGCCTTTCGAGAAAGGCGAAGCGCCTTTGCCTGACTTGTCGTCCCGCAACGCCGCGCTCGCCGCCCACGCCGAGGTCATTCGTGAAATCGCCCGGCGGCGCGAACTACCGCTCGTGGATTTGTTCAGCGAGCTGGGCGGCGTGGCCCATCAAGAACCGCGCCTCACGGAGAACGGACTTGAACTCACTCCGGGTGGCCACGCCCTCATCGCGGCAATCTTCGCTCGGCAACTCGGCTTTGGCGACATCGCCGCGCGCGCTGGTGGTGTCGGTGCGTCGGGCGCGTGGTCGAATCGGGACTTGGAAAACCTGCGCGCCCTCGTGCTGGAAAAGAACCGGCTCTGGTTTAACTACTGGCGTCCCCAGAACTGGGCTTTCCTCGGCGGCGACCGCATCAGCCAGCCCAGCAGTCGCGATCATCGCGACCCAAAGGTGCGCTGGTTTCCGGCGGAGATGGAGCGATACGGGCCGCTGATTCAAGCCAAGGAGGAAGAGGTGGAACGCGCGGCGGCGATCCGGGGAGGTGGGAAATGAAATTTCAAATGACGAATGTCGAATGTCAAAAGAAGGTCGAAGGCCGAAATCCCAAACGCTTTTCTTGGTCGCGAGGGGTGCGCGCGTTCGTGCTTGGGTTTTCGTGCTTCCTTACTCATTCGTCATTCGTCATTCGATCTTCCGCCGCCGAGTCAGACTCAGCGGCGGACGAACTCGCTTCCTTCCAAATCGCCCCCGGCTTCGAGGTGAATCTGTTTGCCAGCGAGAGCAACGGCGTGGTGAAGCCGATTCAAATCCGCTTCGACGCACGCGGCCGCCTGTGGGTCATCGGCAGCACGGTTTATCCGCTCGTGGAACCGGGCCAGCGACCGAACGACAAGGTGCTCGTCCTCGAGGACACGAATCACGACGGGCGCGCGGACAAGACGACAGTGTTCGCCGATGGGCTGATGATTCCCACCGGTCTCGAAGTCACGGGCGACGGTGCGTATGTCGGCCACGGGACTGAACTGCTGTTCCTCAAAGACAACGACGGTGACGGCCGGGCGGATGAGCGGCGCGTGGTGCTGCGCGGATTTGGCACGGGCGACAATCACCAGAACATCAACTCCTTCATGTGGGGCGACGGCGGCGAGTTGTTCATGTGCCAGGGTCTGCACATCCGCTCGCACGTCGAGACGCCGTGGGGCCTGTCCTCGCTCGAACAGGCCGGGCTGTGGCGGCTGCGTCCGCGCCTGCTCAAGCTCGATGGCTTCTACGGTTCCGCGAACGAGCCGCAGAATCCGTGGGGCTGGATTTTCACCGACTGGGGCGAACCAATCGTCATTGCAGGCAACAACAGTTCGCACATCTATCCCGTGCCCGGAATGGTGGTGAATCATCGCGACGAACCGCCCGCGCAGATTTGGAAGAACGGCAACGGCCGCAAGTGCAGCAACGGCGACATCGTGGGCACGGCGCATTTTCCCGACGCGTGGCAGGGCGCGCTCATCGCGGGCGGCTACATCAACAACTCCGTCTGGGCGTTGCAGATCAAAGACGACGGGGCCGGGTTCGCGCTGGAAGATTTGCCACCGCTGCTCAAGTCCACCAGCCGCAGCTTCCGTCCCGTGGACGCGAAGTTCGGCCCCGACGGCGCGCTCTACATTGCCGACTGGTACAACCCGATCATCGGGCACTATCAGGCGAGCTTCCGCGATCCGAACCGCGACAAAACGCACGGCCGCATCTGGCGCATCACGGCGAAGGGCCGTCCGCTGACGCCGGTGCCGCAGTTGGCGACGGCGACGATTCCGCAACTGCTCGACCATCTGAGATCGCCGGACCGCTGGACGCGGCACTTCGCCAAAAGAGTCCTTGCGGAGAGGCCGACGGCGGAGGTTATCGCCGCGTTGAATGAGTGGACGGCGGCAGAGGTAGGGCGCGGTGTCCTCACCGCGCCGCTGCAAGCCGACACGCCCCCGAACGGCGCGGGGAGGACACCGCGCCCTACCATGTCAGCACTTTCCGACCGAGCGCTCAAAGAAGCGCTCGGTGTTTATCAAAGCCACGAAGTCATCGCGCCGGAACTGCTCGCGAAATTGTGCCGCGCGAAAGAGCCGGGCGCGCGAGCCTACGCCGCGAGTGTGGTCGGCGCGTGGGCGGGACAGTTGCCTAACGCGCTTGAACTGCTGCGCCCGCTGGCGGTGGATGAGAACCCACGCGTCCGGCTGCAAGCCATCGTGGCCTGCACTTACCTGACCAATGCTCACGCCATGGAGATCGCGGCGAGCGCGGCGGATTTTTCCACGGACAAGTTTCTGGACTACGCGCTCAAGCAGGCGGTCTTCGCGCTCAAGCCCTACTGGCTGCCCGCTCTGCGCGCGGGCCGGTTGAACTTCGAGAACCACCCCGCGCGCGTCGCCCTGCTGGTGCGCGCGGACGGTACGAGCGATGTGCTGCAATCGCTGCGCGCGCTGCTGCAATCACCGCAGACAGACATCGCTGCGCGCGAAAGTTACTGGCGCATCCTCGCCGACACCGGCGACACCAACGACCTCGCCGCTGTGTTGCGCATCCAGGACGCGATGTTGCAGGCGCGGGTCTTGCCCGCGCTGACCGTTGCGTCACGCGCGCGCAATCTTCGTCCGTCCGGTGATCTCGTGGCTGCGCTGCAACCGCTCATCAAGGATGGCGCAGGAGAAGTTCGCGCCGAAGCATTTCGGCTCGCCGGCTTGTGGCAACTCAGCGCATTTGAAACCGAGGCGGAACAAACGGCGACGAATCCGAAAGTGGCGGAGTCGGTGCGCCGCGCCGCCGTCGAGGCGCTCGGGGCCTTCAACACCGAGGCGGGTCGCATGATTCTCTCGCGCATGGCCGCCAGTGAATCGGTGCCCCGCGTGCGCGCCGCCGCCATTGCCGCTATCAGCCTGACGGATTTGCCTGCCGCCGCCACACAAGCCGCCACCGCGCTGACTCGTCTCGAAGACGATGCAGCCATCACCGATCTCTTCAGCGCCTTTCTTCAGCGTCAGCGCGGGCTGGAGGCTTTGGCCGCCGCACTGGCTGCCACGCCGCCTTCCGCCCGCGCCGCCGATCTCGGCCTGCGTCTGGTGAATGCGAGCGGACGGCACGATGCGCAACTCTCGCTGGCGCTGTCCCGTGCTGCCGGACTCACCGCGCAGAACTCCCAGATGACCGCCGCGCAAATCGCCACCTTCGCCGCCGAGGTGCGGGCGCAGGGTGAGGCGAAACGTGGTGCGGAAGTTTTTCAACGCCCGCAGCTCGGCTGTATCGCGTGTCACGCGGTCAACGGCCAGGGTGGAAACATCGGGCCGAACCTGAGCGCGCTGGGCAGCGCGCAGCCGGTGGAGTTCATCGTGGGCGCGATTCTGGAACCGCAGAAGGAAATCAAGGAGGGCTACATCGCCGTGGCCGTGAC
>JAYVWQ010000427.1:0-4086 GCA_043785945.1 Akkermansia sp. | reverse complement strand
CCATCGCCGTCAGTGTCAGCAAGTTTCCAATCCGTCTCGATACCTTCTCGGCTGCCATTGCCATTGGTGTCCTCCCAGTAATTCGGCATCCCATCCCCGTCGTAGTCGAGCGGAATGCCGCTGGCGTCGGTGGCCACGTAATGGAAGCCGATGTCCACGGTGGTGTTGGTCTCGACCGCGTTGTTGGTGAACATGGTGTAATGGGTGAGACCTGCGTTGGTCTCGTTGCGGCTGCCGGCATTGTAGAGCGCGGTGTTGGTGGGCACGTAGAAGGAGCCGAGCGGGCCGGTTTGGAAAGTGAGCGAGGTCAGAATGACGTCATTGGTGTTGGTCGCATCCAGTCGGCCCACGCAATTGGTGGTGTAAGCGATGGCCGTGTTGGTGGGGTTGGCAAAGTCGATCTGCGTCCCGACAAAAAGGGTGTCGGTCATGGTCCAGCTTTTAGGCTCTTCCGCGACCATAATCAGGTTGCCGCCGCGATAGGTGCAGTTGCGGGTTTGATTGCTGTTCGCCAAGACGGCGTACATTTCCTGGCTGTTTCGGTTGAACAGGCAGTTGGTGAAATACAGGGGGGTTCCATAACTGCTGTAGAGCGGGCCTCCGTGAAATTCGCAGTCGGTCAGGTGCATGGGCAAAGCTCCATCGGTGGCATTGAAGAGCGGCATGGCTCCGCCCAGGCTGCTGAAATCGGTGAAGCGGCAGCGCAATTCTGGAGAGCCGGTGGGGTAGGACCACAGGTAGAGCATTGCGGCCATGGACCCCGCCCAGTTGGTGTTCGCCATTTCCTGCACCGTGCTGTACTGGACGAAATTGATTTTGGCCTCGGCCCGGCCTTGCGCGATGAGGCTCGCCCCATTCGCCAAAGACAGTCCGTAATAGTTGGCGTTGCTGGAGTTGAAGAAGGCCACAGCGGTTCCGGGGGCCACGGTAAAGGTGGCATTGGTCAGGTAAATGACGCCGAGCGCGTAATCGAGCGGCGCGTAGTGATAACCCAGGTCCAAAGCATCGGTGTCCCGTTGGGCTTGGGGAGCCAGCGTGCGGGTTTCGCCGTAATAGACGCCGGGAGGATTGATGACGATGGGGGGATACGTGGTCCTCTTTTTAAGATCGGCCGCCAGGGCGGGATTGATGTTGGTGGTGCCGGCATCGCGGTAGGGGCTGTTGGCCGCGAGGTAATGCGCGCCCGCACCCACGGTCTGGAAAAGGCCCGCGTCGTTCAGGTTGGTTTCCACGCCGGTGCCCACGTAGGACACGTTGTTGCTCACGCCAATGAGCAGGCAGTTGGTCAGGTTGATGGCGGGCAGGCCGCTGATGAGCAGGTTGCTGACCGAGTGAAAGGTGACGTGTTCGGCGGTGTTGGTCAGGGGCGTGGCCCCGTCAAAAGCGTATTGGACATCGTGGACCAGAATGTTGCGCAGGTTCCAAAGGGACGCGTTGTTTTTGAAACCCAGCCAGGAATGAGTGACCTGGCAGTTGCTGAGGTCGGCCTGGACTTTGGCCGTGCCATAAATAGCCCGCTGGGCATAAGAGACTCGTAAATCGTGCAGGTTAAAATACCCACCCGCGCTGTTCCCCAGCCAAATCATGTAGCCGCAATAGTTGGTGGGGGCGCCGGTGGAGCCGGCGATGGTGTCGCCCACGGTGTTGTCATGCATGGAGGTGAAAATGGCGGGACGATAGGGACTGGTGCGGCAATCGACGGCGTTGACCAAGCGCAGTTGCGTAGCGGCGTTGTTGGTGATTTTGATGACGGCTCCGCCTTCAATGATGGTGGTGCCGTACAAAAATGTCGGAGCACCGCCCTTGACGTAATAAGTCGTGTCGGCGGCGAAGGTAAAATTGGTGATCCCGCTGGTCACAAAATTGTAATCAATGACGAAGCCATTCTTCGGCCGGGGCAGAGCCGCCATGCGCTGCACGGTTTGCGGCCCGCGCGCCTGCTGAGGCGGCGGAGGGACGGAGCGGCCGGCCCCGGTTTTCGGAAGGGCGCGGGCCTCCTTGCGCCCGGCGGGCTTTTCCAGTTTGTCGAGGTGGACCTGCACGTCGGGATACTGCACGGCCTCAATCAGAATCCTGCGTCCCTCCAGCACGGTCCAGGTCTTCGCCGTAGGGGTGCCAGCATCAGGGTCCCGCTCGGATTCACCGGACATGGGAAAAGCCTGTCCCACGTCCATGTGCATGGCCCCGAAGTTCAGGCTTTGGTTGACGAAATCGGGCAAAGCCAGACCGGCGCGTTCCTCGGGCCGGGTGCGCGACAGGACCACTTCCTTGATGGCTGGCTCCGGAGCCTCGATAAATTCGGTGAACACTTCCAAGCGGACGTCTTCCGGCTTCAGCCCGAAGGTCTCGGGCGGGGGCAGGCTTTTCACGATCACATCCTGCTCCAACCCGCTGGCGCGGTACACGTATCGCACGTCGGCCCGCACCCCGTTGGCGTCATTGAAGGCGTCCGGGTAGAGAATCTGGTCGTGGCCGATGAGCATCCCGATTGAATCCTGGACCTCCGCGATGATCACGCTGCGGCCTGTGCGGGCGTCGGTGTAGGCCAGGCACAAGACATGACTGCGGAAGCGCTGGCCGTCTGGCCCGAGGACGTTGATGCCGCCCAGGGTGTTGAGGTTGGCCGCAAAACCGACTTGGTGCGGACCCTGCGAAGCCATCGCCCCGCCCGGCACAAGGTCGATGTTCTCGCTGGTCTCCACCCACTGACCATCGCGCCGGTAATGAAGGCCGGTGCCAATCTCGGTGTAGCGGTTGGTCTTCCACACGGTTTGACCATCGGAACCGAGGCTGCTGGAGACATATTCCCACTTGCGGTGGTGCGGGCCGCGCTCGACCACTTTTGCGGAGTCCGTTTTGGCGAAATCTGCCGGTTTGACTGGTTGCGCTCGCTGGCCGACCAGCGCAGTGGCGGAACCCATGATAGCAATGGTGATGGACAGGAGGCGGGCGCGGTATTTTTTCATGACGGTGGCACTTTTTTGGGGGTGAAGGCAGTGAGCGGCTTTCGGCTGGGTGGGGGAACGCTGGCCGGGAGCCAGCACAAGTTCACAAATAAATTTACCGTTCACATTCATACATGCGAACGAAAAGGGGTCGATCTATCAAAAATCTGCAAATATTTTTCAACACCTCCATGCAACCCCTGATTTCATTGACTGGAAATGGGGTGCTAAAAAGTGAGGCGCGGGGGGTTCGGGTGGGTCAGGCTTCCAGCCTGACGGTTCGGGCGGCATCTCTGCCGCCCGTTCCAAGTTGGCGCGAGGGCAGGACGGAAAACCTGAACACGGGGCGGGGATGCCCCGTGAACCGTCAGGCAGGGAGGCATGATCGACCAGCGCATCCTTCGCTGCCTTCCTTTCCTTCGCGAGAGTTGCGCTCCTCCAACGGCCTCGCCACGGATTTAGGAGGAAAGGGGTCAAAGTTAGCAGTTTTCGCTCAAACTTAGGGGGCAAACGCAGGAAGTTAGCGCATGGAAGCAAAAACTTAGCGGTCCGCGCACGGAGTTAGCGCATGAGCGCGGGGTTTTAGCGACCATCGAAGGAATTTAGCGCATCGGAGCGAGAGTTTAGCGGGGGGCGCACGAAGTTAGCGTGTCAGCGCGAGATTTTAGCGACCGCCGCAGGAATTTAGCGCGGGGGAGCGAGAATTTAGCGGGGTGTGCCCAAACTTAAGCCACGGCTGCACAAACTTAAGGCTTAATGACCAAACTTAAGACATGACGCGAGGAACTTAGCTCGGGGGCGGTAATTATTTCGGAGTGGACGGTTCGGCGGGCTGGTGGGGCGGGTTGCGCGTCGCGCGCCGGGCTGCGATGCCGCAAAACGAAAGGGTCTGGAGGCATCGGGCCGTCCGCAGCTCGCGAAAACTTTCCGGCCTGCTTTCGATCCGGCGGCGTGCGCGGAGTAACAGGCCCCGCCAGCGACCGCGCGTATTCTCCTGATTGGTTGTCTGCTTGCACCGGGGACGGTTCGCGAGAATCATTACGCCGTGATTTTTGTTTTGGTTGCCACCCCTCAGAACCGGCCGGGCCAAGTCCTCGCCCGCTGACATGCTCCACATCGCGCTCAAGATGCTGGTCGGCGA
>JAYVWQ010000426.1:0-2286 GCA_043785945.1 Akkermansia sp. | reverse complement strand
GGATGACCAGACGAAGAGCATGAGCGCGCCGGCCCAAAGGAATTTCATGAGCGAGACGGGTACTGCGCGGACTGGGGAAATGCAACTGCCGGCTGGTCGCACGCGGGACTTGCCCGCTCCGGTGCGGGGAACCACACTCCAATTCATATCGTGAACATCGCGTGAACATCGAACGACGAACCCTGTGAAGACCCTCCATCTCTACCTCACGCGTCAGGTGCTCGGCTCGCTGCTGCTGACGGTGGCGGTGTTCACCTTCGTGCTGCTGCTGGGCAACGTGCTCAAGGAAGTGCTGGGCCTGCTGGTCAACCGCCAGGCTTCGCTGGCCGTGGTCGCGCAGGCCATCGGCTTGTTGATTCCCTTCGTCCTCGTCTTCGCCCTGCCCATGGGGATGTTGACGGCGATGTTGCTCACCTTCGGTCGCTTCAGCGCGGACCACGAACTGACGGCGGTGCGGGCCAGCGGCATCAGCCTGCTCTCCTTGCTCCCGCCGCTGCTCGTACTCGCTGTCCTCCTCAGCGGCCTGTGCGCCACGGTCAATTTGCATTTCGCGCCGCTCTGCCGCGTGGCCTACAAGCGGTTGATTTATCAGAGTGTCGTGGAACAGGCGGAAGTGCTTCTGCCGGAGAAGACCTTCATCCGCCAGTTCAAGCCCTACACCCTTTACTTCGGCAGCGTGCGCGGCACCGAGGTGCGCAACGTGGAGATGTACGAGATGGACAAGAGCGGGAGCAACGTCCTAAGCACCCTGCACGCGACGCGCGGCACGCTCACCGTGGACCTGTCCAATCCGACGAACAAGGTGGTGCATCTGCTTCTGCATGATGCGCAGATGCTGAATCTGCGGGACGGGCAGCGGCAGCCGATGTTCTCTGGCGAACTGCCGGTGGACCTTCCCATCCAGCAGAAAGCCGAGAAGGAGCCGCAGTTGAGCGAGATGACCTTCCGCGAGCTGTGGGAGCGGCGGCGGCAATACCAGGCCGAGGGCATCCGCACCACGCCGCTTGATGTGGTCATCCATTCGCAGGTCGCGTTCTCTTTCGCCTGCCTCAGCTTCACCCTCATCGGCGTGCCGCTGGGCATCCGCGCGCACCGGCGCGAGACGAGCGCGGGCATCGGCATGGCCATGCTGCTGGTCATGGTCTATTACAGCTTCCTTATCCTCGGCCAGTCGCTCGACACCAAGCCGCAATACTTCCCGTGGCTGATCGTGTGGCTGCCGAACTTCGCCTTCCAAATCATCGGCATGGTGCTGCTGCGCCGGGCCAATCGCGGGGTGTGAAAAGCGGCGAAGGTGGGGCGCGTCGCTCCGCGCGCGCCGCGAATCGAAGAGAGACATGAGGACTTCGAGAAATAACGCCGGCCCGAGCGCTGGAACCTGCCCCGCCTTTCTTCCTCCTCACCCACCGCGCGCGCGCGGAGCGACGCGCCTTACCTTCACTGCTTCGTGCAGAGGTAAATGCGAAAGCGCGTCATGGGCCGGCCTTCGTGGAGCGAGATGAAGTCATCGACCACCTCAATTTTCCCGAACTGATCGCGCAGTGCCTTGGGGGGCGGCGCATCCTCGCGCTTGGAGTTAATGCGCGTCACATAGAGCGCGCGCGTGTCGTCCCGCAACTCGTAGCCGGGCCACAGGGAGAACTGGGAGTTGCCAAACTTCTCCGGCGGCAGATAGGTCGTCGGCTGATCCGGCAGGTAGAAGGACATCATGCTCGCCTGATCGTAGTGACCGCCAATCAGCACTCCGGCCTGGTGCTCCACGCGCGCGCGTTGCACATGGGCGGCAAAATCTTTCCAACCCTGAGCGCGGCGCAATGGGTCGCGCTCGGGCGGCAGGCGCAGGAACGCGGTGCCGTGCATCACCGCCGTCATGGCGATGGCGATGGCAAAAGCCGCTCCGACGCCCCAGCGCCACGCCGGGCGGCGCGCGATCACTTCACGCCAGAACACCACCATCATGATGATGCCGGTGATGAGCGCGGGCGCGGTCCAGTTGCCCTTGCCCGCTTTGTTCAAACTGAAAAAGAGGAACAGCCCGACCAGCGGCACGCACTGGCTCAACAAAAAGCGAGAGCGCAATTCGCCGTGCCGCTTCCACAAAAACGCCAGCGCGGCCACGACCATTCCAGCCGCGAACAAAGGCGAGATGATGGCGAACTCTTCGCCGACGAAACGAAAAAATTCATCGGGGTGAATGCCGAAGGATTCCTTGACCCCGCTGCGCGAGCGCAGAGCGGTGAGATGCACGCCGCCGTTGTGCACGTTCCACCAGATGATGGGCGTGAT
>JAYVWQ010000425.1:0-2650 GCA_043785945.1 Akkermansia sp. | reverse complement strand
CGCTGCAAGTCCACCCCCCAGGAGTTGAGCGCGCGCGCGTAGTAGGCGGCCACGAACACGGGGCTGAACTGGTAGCGTTTCTTCGGGTCGGTCGGCAGGGCGGCGAGGGTGGATTTCAGTTCCTTGAGCGGACCGCTGGAGAGCGCGTTCCAAGCGTTGCCCTGCCGGGTGATCGCGGCGGCCTCCAGCAACGGAGCCTCCGTGGTGTTCGGGGCGTAGGGCTTGAGGATGTAAACCAAGTTGTAAGGTTCGGCGTAAAACGCCTCGAAGAAATAGCCGAAGCTCGGGTGCAGGTAGGTCAGCTCAAACTTTTGGCTCAAATCGGAGAGCAATTGCACCACCTGGGCGGAGGTGAACTTGGTGTTGCCTGGCTCCAGCGTGACCTTCGGCCACCGAACTCCATAGCGGCTTTGAAGGAAACGGTGATAGGCGGGTTCCGTCAGCGCCGCCGTGTCGAGGAGGAGGTGCCGGGCCTGGCCCTCGCGGCCCAAGCGCAGGCTCACAGCTTGCAGGCGCACCGGGTCATCACTCAGGATGGCTGAGGCTTTTTCCGGCAGCGAATTGACCAGCGCGTTCGCGTAGGCATGCAGGGCCGGGGAGGTGTGGAGGCGAATCTCGGGATAGTTTTGCGTCAGGAGCCGGGCGCTGACGAACAACGCGCCGCCGCAAACCAAGGCCGTCACGGCCAGTCCGAGGGCGGCTGGGTAGGTGGTGCGACGCGCCGTCCCGGATGGTCCCGGACTGAACACGAGGAGCAGAAATCCGGTGAAGTAACCGATGCTCAGGGCCGCAAGAAAGTAGCAGGGCAGATAGACGAGACCCAGGCCGAACTCGCGCGGCCCGGACGGGGGATCAAAGGCGATGTAAAGACAGAATCCCAGCAGGCCCGCGTGCAGTATTTGCGCGGCGGCGGTGGCATAAACGCTGCCGATGGGGCTGCTGTCTCCGAAGCTGCTCGACCAGCGCAGTCCCACAAAGAGCAGCGGCAGCAACGCGTAGATGCCGATCCAGCCGGCCCGCCAGCGCGGAAAGCTCATGATGAACTGCTTCTGCCAGACCAAGTTGGTCTTCAAGGCCTGCCAGAAGGTCACGCCCTCGTGGCTTTGCACGAGCGGGAGCAGGAGGTAAAGCGACACCCCGGCGAGGCCGAGGAGGAACATGCGGGTTAGGAAATCCAGGTTGAAAAAACGGATCCCCTTGATCCAGATCAGCACCACCATCAGCACCGGGAAGAAGGCAATCATGGCGAAGTTGTTCGTGATGCCGAGGCCGAAGACGAAGGCCAGTTTGTAGAGCCAGCGGATGTTTTCTTGGAGTCGATATTCCAGCAGGGCGCGCACACAGTAGGCGAAGATGAGCAAGTCGAGGGTTTCGCCGGTGTTGATCACTGCCTGTTCCCAGAAGGATCGTTGCAGCCCGCACACCAGCACAGCGAGGAGGACCGGCACCCAAGCCAGCCTGAGATTCAAAAACGCGTTCGCATCCGTGGCCCGGTCGCGCTGCAATTGCGTGCGGTCATGGGGCAGGATGGCCACCGATCGGGCCAGCAAGGCCAGACTGAGCGCGGCGCAAACGGCCCCGAGCAGATTCAGCCCGATCAACTGTGCCCCCACCGACAGCCCGCGCACCGGCAGACTGACCAGCCAAGTGAGGGGGGCGATGTACACTGGACGCCAATCCTGCCCCGTGGCCCGCGTGAGCGGCACGAGACTGATCGGGGTGAGATGGGTGTCGAGCGTGGCGAGATAGACCAGCAACATCGCCCCGGCCACCAGCCAGGGCAGGACATTGCGGACGAAACTGCGCGATTCCGTGGTTTGCATCTTAATTGGGTGAACGGGAGTTGAAGACATGCACGCCTTGATGGCAAGCGATTAGGGGCCAGTGTGACCAACCGCCGCGCTGGGCGCCGCCGCGAGCCGCAGGTCGGCCACACACTCCACATGCTGGGTTTGAGGAAACATGTCCAATGGAACCACCGTTCGAAGTTCAAAGACACCATCCGCGCACAAAAGGTTCAAATCTCGCGCCAGCGTGGCCGGATGACACGACACGTAAATGATCTGCCGGGGCCGCACTTCGCGGAGTTGGTCCACCGCGCTCTTCGGAATGCCCGCGCGCGGCGGGTCGAGAATCACCGACGTATCCGGTGCCGGATACTTCTGCAACAGTGACGGCAGCAGCAACTGTGCGTCCCCCAAAACGAACTCCCCGTTCGTGCGCTTATGCCGCAGCAAGTTGTTCTTCGCCGCCTTGATGGCCGGACGGTCGATCTCCACCCCTACGAAACTTTCCACCACATCGCCGAGCGAGATGCCGAAGAAGCCCACGCCGCAATACACGTCCACCAGATGCTTGGCCCCGCTCGCCACCAGTGCCGCCCGCGCCGTCTCCACCAGCTTGGGAAGGAGGAAAAAATTGTTCTGGAAGAACGAATCGTTCGGCACATCCCAATCCGCCGGCGGAATGCGCAGCACGACCTTCAGTCCGCCCTTGGGCGGCGGATTGGCCCGCACCCGCAGGATGTCCTCGTTCAAGGCCGGCTCCGCGATGTGGCAGGAGGTGATGTCCTCGACCAGCCCGCAATCGCCGCGCAAGTAGCCGATGTTCAGCTTCTGCTCCGGCTTGTTCCACTGCGACCGGATCATGA
>JAYVWQ010000424.1:0-4948 GCA_043785945.1 Akkermansia sp. | reverse complement strand
GTTCCCGATCTGGCTTCGCGAAGAATCCACATCTGCGGACCGCCGACGATGATGGAAGCGACCAAGGCCATCCTGACCGAGTTGGGAGTTTCTCCAGATCAGGTAAAGTCCGAACTATTCGGCGCAACCAAGCCAGCCCCAGCCGCCGCCGGGACCACCGCCAAACCGACTGCCACCGCGACGGGTCCGCAGGTCACGTTTTCCAAGAACAATAAGTCGGCGAAGATCCGCAACGGTCAGACCGTTCTCGAACTTTCCGAAGAGCTTTCCATCGGAATCGAAAATTCCTGCCGCGTCGGCACCTGCGGCCTGTGCAAGGTGAAGATGACTTCGGGTGAGGTCACGATGGCGGTCGAGGACTCGCTCGCCGCTGACGACAAAGCCAACGGCTTCATTCTCGCCTGCCAGGCAATCCCGAAAGGCGAAATCACGGTGGAGGCATAGCCATGAAAGAACGTGAACGCATCGTCTTTACCGGCGTCCTCAGCCTCTTGCTGCTGGCCTGGCTCGGCTTCCTCTTCCACACCTCGCCACGCTTTGCGGGCAGCGCGATGGGGGCGGTGTTTGGGATCGCGGGGGCCGTGCTCATGCTCATCCCGCTTGCCTATCCGATCATCAAGCGCATTCCCACGATCAAAGCGCGAGTCACAAAGCACATGTCGATGCAGACGCAACTCACCGTGCATGTTTACGCCGGCATCTTCGGCCCATTGCTCGCGATCATTCACACCGGCCACAAGTTTGAAAGCTGGCTGGGAATCGCGCTGACGGCCGTGATGCTGCTCGTCGTCGTGAGCGGGTTCGCCGTGCGCTATCTGCTCACCTATGTCGGCCACGAGATCACCGACAAACTGCTCCTGCTCCAGACCGCCCGAGGCGATCTCGACAGTGCGTGGGGAGTGATCGAGAACACCCCGCTCGAAATGAGAGGTCTTCCGAAGGCGCCACTCATCGCGGCCGGCCTGGCATCCATAGGCATCGATCTCTCATCCGGCGGCCCGGCCGGTGAAGTCACCCGCATCGCCGAATCCGTGGCGGACCTCGAGTATGCGGTGCGCACGCACGAGTTCTTCAAGCGCTGGTTCGCCCGCTCGCTGAAGCTGCACATTGTTCTCTCCATCATCCTCTACGTGCTGCTCGGGCTGCACATATGGGCGGGGATTCATCTGGGACTGAGGTGGTCTTCATGAAACTACGCAACGCAATTCTGTTTGCAGCCATTGCGCTGGCCCTACCCGTCATCGCGTTCTTTGCGTTTTCCTCTCATTACGCGCATCACCGGGAACAACCAGCGAGTGAAATTCTATCGCTCGCTTTTTGGCAGCACATGGTAAGTCCCGGTGAGTTGTCGCAGGCCCACGCGTCGTTGGAGAATAATTGCGCGGCCTGCCACACGCCGATCAAAGGAGTGGAAGCGAAGAACTGCATCGTCTGCCATGCCGACAACAAGTCGCTCCTCCAGCGTCAGCCAACCGCCTTTCATGCGGAGATCGGCGCGTGCGCCGCCTGCCATCTCGAACATCAAGGCCGGGTGCCGCGCACGACGCAAATGGATCACGTCGCCCTCGCGCGTATCGGTTTCAAGGAACTTGGACGCCAACCGCAGCAAGCCGGCGTGGATATGGTGCAAAGTAAACGCTGGCTCGAAAGAACCAGCGACGCGCCGCAAGCGAGAGCCGCGCACCTGCGACCGGGAGAAGGGCTGCTCAATTGCGCGACCTGTCATCAAACCAAAGACCACCACTTCGGACTCTTCGGCAAGGACTGCGTCTCATGCCACGGCACGACAAAATGGACGATTCCAGAATTCCGCCATCCATCATCCGCCTCGCAGTCCTGCGCCCAATGCCATCAAGCCCCGCCAAGCCACTACAGGATGCACTTCGACATGGTTTCAAAAAAGATCGCCGGACAAGAAGATGCGCAGGTAGCCGGATGCTGCGGGCCAACTCAGGTGAACCAGTGTTATCGATGTCATCAGACGACTTCGTGGAACGACATCAAAGGCGTCGGCTTTTACAAGCACCACTGAGGAAGAGGCATTGAAAAAGGGGATGGACGAGAAATCAAAAGAGTTTGTCGAGCACGGTGCGGAACTCTATCAAAAGACATGACACGCTCTTGACTATTTTGCTACGCTGGGCCCGGTGAAACTTCTCCGCTCCATTGTTGCGGTGCTGCTGGCAGCCGTTTGGCTGCCGGCGTCCTCGCACGCCTTGTTGGAGCACTTCGAGTTAATTCATCAGGTTCACGCGAACCACAACCAGGATTCCGATGGCTCGCACGACCACGATACGGACAACCACGAGGCTGCGGATGGAAAGTGTACGTTGTCGTCCGCTCACGTCAGCGTTCCTGTGCCCAACACGGTAGCGACGCCATTTCTGTTTTCCGCGTTCGGACTCGAATGGACTTCTGAATTTCAAGCCGCGCGCCATCCGTCCGGCCTAGCTCCACCCGGCACTGCGCCGCCACAGCTTTCCCATTGCTGGCAGTTTTCCTTCCGCACGGCGCTCCCCGCGCGTGCGCCTTCGCTGATTTCTTAATCCTGCGTTCCGCAGGATTTCCCTCTCGGTGTCGGGGCGTTGTCCACGCCCGGATTGTTCCCTGTTCAGTTCCTTGGTTGCAGTGTGTGATTTTATGAAACGATTGAATCTTGGTTGGCCGCTTGTTCTGACAGCGGCGCTGGCTGGCGCGATGGCGTTGACGGCGAAAAGTCAGGAAACAGATTTAACGCCTGTAACGCCCAGCCTGTCGCTGGACGCGCTCGTGGCCGAGGCATTGGAAAAGAATCCCGAACTCAAGTTCTACGAGGCGGAACTCGCGGCGGCGCGAGCGGGTCGCAAGACCGCCGGGCTGCTGGCCAACCCGCAAGTCAGCGGTAGCGTGGGCCAGAAAACGGTTCGCGGCGGTGGTGTCAGTGCTGAGGGCGTGGCGTGGTCGGTGTCTGTCGTGCAACCATTTGAGTGGCCGGGACGCATCGGATTGCGAAAGGCAATTGCCAATCGCGACATGGAACTGGCGGAACTTGGTTTTGCACGCTTCAAGCTTGCGCTGGCCGGGCGCGTGCGTGCGCTGGCTTACGGCCTGTTCGCCGCACAGGAAAAGGCGGCGGCGGCAGGCGAAGTCGCTGACCGCTTCCAGTCGTTGCGCGAAGTGCTCGTGCAACGTGACGCGGCGGGACTGACGCCAGTGCTGGAAACGCGCATCATTGAAGCCACGGAACTGACGATGCAGCGCCGGTCGAGCGACGCTACGCTGGCCGCGCAAACGGCCTTACTTGAGTTAAACCAACTGCGCGGTGTCGCGCCGAAAGAGCCATTGCGCGTTGCGCCCGCAGAACTCGCTTTCAAGTCGCTCACGGAAACCGAAACGCTCCTCGCTCTGGCACGCACGAATAATTTCGAGCTACGCCTGCGCGCGGTGGAACTCGCGCAGCAAGGCTTCCGCGTTGACCTCGCCAGGAATGAGCGTTTCCCGAGCATCTCCGTCGGGCCAAACTACGCTTCGGAACGGGCCGGCAGCGAACGCCAGGGCATCATCGGCATCGGCGTGTCACTGCCGTTGCCGTTGTGGAATCGGAACGGGGGCAACATTGACGCGGCCAAGGCGCGGCAGACGCAGGCGGAAGTTTCCTTTGTCGTCGCACAGCGTGAAGTTGAGCGCAAGGTTCTCGAAACCGCGCTGACTTACGAAACAAAGCTGCGCGAGATGGCGAAATGGCGGCCCGACTCCGTGAAACACTTCAAAGAGGCCGCAGAACTTGCTGACCGCCATTACCGTCTTGGCGCAGTGCAGATCTCCATCTACGTCGAATTGCAGAAGCAGTATCTCGATGCCGTCGAGAGTTTGCTTGAGACGAAGCAGGCGGCGCTCGAAGCGGCGGCGCAACTCGATTTGCTCACGGGGAAGGATGCGCCATGATTGATCGCATTCTTGAGTTCGCTTTACGGCAACGCGCCGTTGTGTTGCTCGGAGCTTTTGCTTTGCTCGGCGCTGGCTTGTGGTCCGCGCTGCATTTGCCCATTGATGCCGTGCCGGACATCACCGGGATACAGGTGCAAATCAACACTGAGGTTCCCGCGCTCGCTGCCGAAGAATCCGAGAAGTTGGTGACGCAAATCATCGAACGTGAAATGGCGGGCTTGCCCGGCATGGAGGAGATGCGTTCTTTGACGAAGTTCGGGCTTTCGCAAGTGACGCTAAACTTCACCGACGGCTCCGACATTTTTCGTGCGCGGCAACTGGTTGCGGAACGTTTGCAAGGCGTCTTGGAACGTTTGCCTTCAGGCGCGTCACCCAAGCTCGCGCCCATCAGCACGGGGCTGGGGGAAATTTTGTATTACAGCGTCAGCTACCGCTCTGACGCGACGAACAGACCGAAGGGTGAACTGGATCAGTTATTGGAACTGAGTGAAATCCAGCAATACACCGTCAAGCCGTTGCTCCGCACGGTGAAGGGCATTGCCGAAATCAACGAGAGTGGCGGCTACGAAAGACAATTCGTCATTCAACCCAAGCCTGAATCGCTCGAAGCCGTGGGCATGACTTTCAGCGAACTCGCGGAGCTCGTGGCGCGAAACGTTCAAAATGCCGGCGGCGGCATTATCAGCCGGGGCGGACAACAACTCACCATTCGCGCTGTAAGTCGGGTGACTACCGCAGAAGAAATTGCGGCATTGCCTCTCAAATTCGGAGCAAGCGTGAAGGCCATCCTCGTCAAGGATGTGGCTGAAGTGAAGACAGGAACGAAGTTCCGCACTGGAGCAGCGACGCTTGATGGCCATGAAACCATCATTGGCACCACGATGATGCTGGCCGGAGAGAATAGCCGCGAGGTCGCCGAACGTGTGAAGGCGCGCATTGCCGAAATTCAAACGAAGCTGCCTGACGGCGTACAGATCCAAATTCAATACGACCGTTCACAACTCATCGATCGCACGATCGA
>JAYVWQ010000423.1:0-5567 GCA_043785945.1 Akkermansia sp. | reverse complement strand
GGATTCGTGACGAGGACCACGGGGGGCGGATTGGTGACGACGACGGGCGGCGGGTTCGTGCCGAGCGCCACTTGATCGAGCCAGCCGCGATCCTGTCCGGCGGCGGTGCTGGAATTTTTCGAGTAGCGCCATTGCAGTTCGTGCTGCCCGCTGGGCACGGCGAAGGTGATTTGCTGCCAGTCCACTTCGCCGGAAATTTTCACTTGGTCCGTGCCGTCGAGCATGAAGCGCAGGTAGTCGTGATCCAGTTCCGAAGACACCTTCCACCAGAAGGTCAGCGGAGCGGGTCCGTTCACCGTCGCCTTGATCCAGCCGTAGGTGCTGTCCGAACTGGCGCCCGTGATGGCCGCGTCCTCGCCATCGTGCGTGGTCGTTTCCTGGGTGCCCCACGGCGCGGAAGTGCCGCCGGTGGTGAAGGTGAGGTTGGTGTTGTCCAGAGCTTCTTCGAGTGGGATGACGCGGATCAGAGTGAGGGTCGCATTGCTGCTCAAGGCCGTGCCCGCCGCATTGCTCACCACCACCGAGTAGAGACCGGTCTGGCCGAGTTGCGCATTTGGGATGGTCAGGGTGGCGGTCGTCGCGCCGCTCATGCCGTTGCTGTTGAACAGAGGAAGGCCGTTGAAACGCCACTGATAGGACAGCGTCGGCGTGCCGCTGGCGGTGACGCTGAAGGTGGCAATGTTGCTGACGTTTATTAACTGGCTGGCCGGTTGCGCGGTGATGATGGGGGGCTGGATGCTGAAGCTGAATTGATCGACCCAGCCGCGATCCTGCCCGGCGGCGAAACTGCTGCTCTTGGTATAAGCCCAGCGCAGGGCGTGGCTGCCGATGCCGAGGTTGTAAGTCTTCAACTGCCAGTCCACTTCGCCCGAGATGCTCACCTGTTCCGAGCCATCAATGTAGAAGCGCAGCCGGTCGTTCGGTTCGCTTGAGACCTTCCACCAAAAGCTCGCCGTGCCCGGACCGGTGAGGGTCGTTTCCATCCACGCCGTCGCGCTGTCGCCGATGATGGGGCTGCGCGCCGCATCCACGCCGTCGTGCGTCACCGCGCCGTGGCCGGTCCACGCCGGCGAACCGTTGGTCGTCCAGCCCAGCCCGGTGGTGTCGAGCGCGACCGCGAGGCTGAAGTTGGTGAAGACCGTGAGCGTGGCGCTGGCACTCGTGATTGAACTGACGCTGTTGCTGACGAAGACGCGGTAGCTGCCGGCCTGCGCGAGTTGCACGGCGGTGAGCGTGAGGTTGGTCGTGGTCGCGCCGCTGATCCCGGCACCGTTAAGAAGATTCACCCCGTTAAATTGCCACTGACAGCCGAAGGGCGGAGTGCCGCCGGGCGTGACGCGGAAGCTGACCGTGCCGCCGACATCGGCGCTCTGGTTGGTCGGTCCCGCGACGATGCTGGGCGGCAACGGATTGAAAGCGACTTGATCGACCCAGGCGCGATCCTGTCCGCCGGACAAGGTGGCGTTCTTCGAGTAGCTCCACCGGCTCGTCTGGCTGCCGGAACCGAGGGTGAAAGTTTTCATCTGCCAGTCCACTTCGCCGGAGACGCGGGCCTGCTCGACGTTGTTGAGGGTAAAAATCAATTTGTCGTTCGTTGGCTCAGTGGAAATTTTCCACCAGAAACTCACCGTGCCGGGACCCGTAAAGACGGTCTGCATCCAGTTCGATCCGTTGTCCGCCACCACGCCGGTGCGCGCTGCGTCCGTGCCGTCGTGGGTTACGATCATCTGGCCGGTCCAGGACGGGCCGGTATTGGTCGTCCAGGCGTTGGTGCTGTCGAGCGCCAGGTTGAGCGCGACCTGCGGCGTGACGAGGAGCATGGCCACGGCGCTGGTGATCGCACCCGAGCCGTTCGTGACCACCAGGGCGTAACTGCCGCTGTGCGCGGGCTGCGCGTTCGAGAGGATGAGCGTGGGGGTGCGCGCGCCGCTGACGCCGTTGCCGTCGGGCAGGTTGGTGCCATTGCTCCGCCACTGATAGCCGAGGGTGGGCGTGCCGACGGCGGTGGCGCTGAAAGTCACGCGCGTGCCCGACTCCACGCTCTGGCTCGCGGGCTGCGAAGTCAGGGCGGGCAGCAGCGGGGTGAAGACGAACTGATCCACCCAGCCGCGATCCTGTCCGGCCGCGCCGCCCGCGTCCTTGGTGTAAACCCATTTCACGGTGTGGCTGCCCGCCGCCACGTTGAAGGTGGACTGCTGCCAGTTCACTTCGCCTGAAATCCGCGCCGCCTCCACGCTGTCGATGAGGAAGATCAAACTGTCCGCATTGGTCTGTGAAGAAACTTGCCACCAGAAGCTGACCGTGCCCGGGCCAGTGATGGTGGCCTCGGCGGACGCGGATTGATTGTCGCCCAGGGCCGGGCTGCGCGCCGCATCCACGCCGTCGTGCTGCACGAGGGGCTGGCCGATCCACGGCGGCGTGCCGGTGAGCCAGGTGAGGTGCGCCGCGTCCAGCGCGTCGCCCAGCGGCAGCAGGGGCGTGACACTGAGCAGCGCGTTGGAACTGGTGGCCGTGCCCATGCGGTTCGAGGCGAAGAGCGAATACGTGCCGGCCTGCGAGGGGAGCGCGCCCGTGATTTGCAGGATCGGGCTGGTGGCCCCGCTGACGTTGCCCCCATCGGTCAACACCACGCCATTCCGACGCCAGCGATAGGTGACGGGCGGGCCGCCGGTGACGATGGTGGTGAAGGTCACATTCGCGCTCTCGTCCACGGTCTGGGGCGCGGGATGCGTGACCAGGCTCGGCGGGGCGGGGGTGAAACTTACGTCGTCCACCCACCCGCGGTCCGTGCCGTTGGTCAGGAGGGCGTCCTTGATGTATTCCCATTGCAAGAGCGCCGGGCCAGCCGGGATGACGAACGTCTTTTGCTGCCAACTCTGGTTGCCGGAGATCTGCGACTGCAAGACTCCGTTGATGGAGAAGCGCAGAAAATCCGCGTTGGCCTGCGAAGACACACGCCACCAGTAGAGCAGGGTGCCCGGCCCGGTCACAGTGGTCCGCATCCAGGTTGAGTCGCCGTTATCGACGAAGCCATTGCGCACGGACTGGCTGTCGTTGTGGCTGTCGTCCGTGGTCCCGACAAACCACGAGTAGCCGCCCGTTTCCCAGATCAGATTAGTCGCGTTCACGGCCGGGCCGATGGGCGCGGCGGTGTTCACCCGCAGATACATTTGCGGACTCACGTCGAGGCCCGCGTCGTTGGCCACCTCGCAGGTGTAGAAACCGGTCTGGCTCGGCTGCGCGTTGGAGAGGATGAGTTTGGAGGACGTGGTGGCTCCGATCACGTTCACGCTTTCCACCAAGTTCGTGCCGTTGCGCTTCCACTGATAACGCAGGGGCAGCGTGCCCGAGGCCGCGACCTTGAATCGCACCGTCGTGCCCTGATCCACGATGTTGGTATCGGGCGCACTGTTCGTGATGAAGGGCGAGATGGCGAGGAACTCGAGGCGGTCCAGCCAGCCCCGGTCGAGGCCCGCTGCGCCGGTCGCGTCCTTGGTGTATTCCCAGCGCACCGTGGCCGTCGCCCACTCGAGAGGAAAGGCCCGCCGCTGCCAGTCCACTTCGCCCGAGGTGCGCGCCACCTCGGCGCCGTTGACGAGGAACCGCAGGTAATCGCGGTTCGTTTCCGAAGACACCTTCCACCAGAAGGACAGCGCAATCGGCCCTTTGATGATGGTCTCCACCCAGTTGGTCGCGCCGTTCGGCACGGGAGAACTTTGCGCGGCGTCAAAACTGTCCGAGCTGACCGCCGTCTGTCCGAGCCAGGGCGAGAAGCCGCCGGTGCGCCAGAACAGGTTCGTGCGCTCCGTGTCGAGGGCGAGGGTGAGCGAGACGGTGGAAAGGACGTTCAACAAAACCCGGTCGCTCAGCGCGATGCTGTAGGGATTGCGCACCACCACATCATAGAGGCCGGTCTGCGGGGCCTGCACGTTGAAGAGGCGGAGGGTCGCGGAGTTCGCGCCCAACACGTTCCCGCCATCGCCCAGGTTCTGGCCGTTGTACCGCCACTGGTAACTGAGCGGCCCGGTGCCCAGCGCCTCCACCGAGAACGTGGCCGTCGCGCCCGGCACCGTGTCCTGGCTCGCGGGCTGGCGGACGATGATGGGCACGGCGGGCGCGTTGACCGGGAGGAAGTCCACCTCGTCGAGCCAGGCCCGGTCGAGTCCCGCGTTCGTGCCCGTGTTCTTGGCGTAGGTCCAGCGCAGGGTCAGATCACCGGGCGGCAGGGCGAAGGAAAGTTTCTGCCAGTCCGCGTCGCCGGAAATTTGCGCCCACGGTGCGCCGTTCAGGGCGAAGCCCAGGGTGTCGCCGTTGGTCTGCGAGGAAACCTTCCACCAGAAACGAATCGTGCCCGGCCCGGTCAGGGTCGTCTCGATCCAGGTGTTCGTGCCGTGACCGATGCCGCCGCTCTGCGCCGCCAACTCCCCGTCATGCGTGACATTCGTCTGCACGATCCACGGCGCATTGGTGTCCGTGGTCCAGACGAGATAAGGCGCATTGACCGCGTCGCCGAGGGTCAGTTTGGGAATGACCGTGAGCAGCGCGTTGGAACTGACGAGTCCGCCCGCCGCGTTGCTGATCGCGATGGAGTAAGCGCCGGACTGCGCGGGCAGGGCGTTGCTCAAGCTGAGAACCGGGCCGTTCACTCCGGTGACGCCCGCGCCCGCCGCGAGGTTCGCGCCGTTGCGCCGCCATTGGTAAGTGAGCGGGGCCGTGCCCGTCGCGGTCACGGCCAGCGTGGCAAATCCATTTTCTGCCACGCTCTGGTTGGGCGGCTGCGTGACGAGGGCGGGCGGCACGAGCACGATGAGCACGGCGTTGGAACTGACAACGCTTCCGACGGCGTTGGCGATGACCACCGAGTAACTGCCCGCCGCCGCTGATTGGAGATTGGCGCGCGTGAGAGTTGGAGTCGTGACCCCGCTGGTGTTGCCGCCATCGGCGAGGTTCAGCCCATTGAAGCGCCATTGATAGGTGAACGGCCCGCTGCCCTCCGCCCCCGCTGTGAACGTGATGCTGCTGCCCGCGATGGCGGTCTGCGTCGCGGGCTGGATCGTGAGCGTGGGTGGCGTGCTGATGACGAGGGTGGCCACGCTGCTGGTGACGCTGCCGAACGCGTTGCTCACGATCACGGAGTAGGGGCCGGCCTGCGTCGCGAGCACGGAGGTCAAACGCAAGTTGGTGGAAGTGACGCCGCTGACGTTGCCGTTGTTGATGAGATTCGTGCCGTTGAAGAACCATTGGAACGAGAGGGGCGCGGTGCCGAGCGCGCTCACGCTGAAGTTCACCGTCGCTCCTGCCACGACGTTTTGATCAACAGGCGGCGTGACGATGACGGGCGAGGTGATGACCGTGAGCGTCGCGACCGTGCTGGTGGCGCGTCCGGCGGTGTTGGTCACGAGGACGAGATAGCTGCCGGCCTGCGCGACGCCGGTGCTGGCGAGCGCGAGATTGGTCGTCGTGGCTCCGCTCACGCCGCTGCCATTGGTCAGGGCCACGCCGTTGAAGAACCATTGATAGGCGAGTGGCGTGGAGCCGGACGCGAGCGCGGTGAAATTCACGGAACC
>JAYVWQ010000422.1:0-3174 GCA_043785945.1 Akkermansia sp. | reverse complement strand
CCGACGCTGATGGTCACGATGCCGCCGAGCGCGTCGAGGTAGCGCCGCCCCTGCTCGTCGAAGATGTATTGCGCCTTCCCCTCCACGAACATGATCGGCTTCTTGTAGTAGAGGAACAGCCCTGGATTCAGCACCTGCTTGCGGCGCGCAAGCACGTCCTCGGCGGACGGGCCGGTGTAAGTCTTCGCTTGGTAATCGAACGGGGGCAGAGCGGGTTGTTTCATAATTGTCGAGTCACACGCCGATGTCTTCGTTCCAAAGTGTCGGATTTTTCGCGATGAAGTCGCGCATGAGTTGAATGCACTCCTCATTTTGCAGCACGTCCACACGCACGCCTTGCGAGCGCAGGTAATCCTCCGCGCCCATGAACGTCTGGTTCTCCGCCACGATGACGTGCGGGATTTTGTAGAGCACAATCGCGCCGCTGCACATCGGGCAGGGAGAGAGCGTCGTGTAGATGACGCTGCGCTGATAGACGGACGCGGGTTGCCGTCCGGCGTTCTCCAAGGCGTTCATCTCGCCGTGATGAATCACGCTGCCGTGTTGCACACGCTGATTGTGGCCCGCGCCGAGAATCTTGCCGTCGCAGACCAGCACGGAGCCGATAGGGATGCCGCCGCTCGCGAGGCCTTTCTTCGCTTCATCAATCGCGGCTCGGAGAAATGGGTCCATAAGTCAGAGAAAAGTTCGGAAAAGTTGAACCGCAGATAAACGCGGATTCACGCAGATGAAACTGACGGTGAACAAGGCAGGCGTCCGCTGAAAATCACGCGCCGCTTTTTCCCCAGCCGCCCAGTCTCCAGTTCTTAATCTGCGTTTATCTGCGCTCATCTGCGGTTAAAAATGGTTTGGTTGTCGCTCCAACAGCTTCCCACGCCCAACTTCGCCGACAAACTTCCCATCGCGCGCCGCGACTTGGCCGCGCACCGTGACAGCACTCGGGCGGCCCTCGATGTCCCAGCCCTCGAAGGCGTTGTAGTCGAGATTCATGGCGTGCGTCTTCGCGGAGATTTTGCCGCGATACTTCGGGTCATACACGACGAGGTCGGCGTCCGCGCCGGGCTGGATGGTGCCTTTGCGCGGGAAGAGTCCGAAGAGCTTCGCCGTTTGCGTGCTCGCCGTGTTCACGAAGGTGTGCAGGTCGATGCGCCCGCGCTGCACGCCGTGGGTGAAGTAGAGATTGATGCGGTCTTCGAGCGACGGAATGCCGTTGGGGATCTTCGTGAAATCGCCGCGTCCCATCTGCTTCTGCGTCGCGAAGTCGAACGGCGCGTGATCCGTCGCGAGCGTGGCGATGAGTCCCTGGCGCAAGCCATTCCACAGCACGTCCTGGTTTTTCTTGTCCCGCAATGGCGGGGACATGACGAACTTCGCGCCCTCAAAGTCCGGCTCGGCATCGGTGCGGTCGCAGAGCAGATACTGAATGAGCGTCTCGACCCAGACATTCACACCGCGCTCGGCCCCGCGCGTGGCTTCGCGCAATGATTCCTCGCAGCTCAGATGCACGATGTAAACGTGCGCGCCAGTCATCTCGGCGAACGTCATCAGGTGATGCACGCCCTCGGCTTCGACCACGGGCGGGCGGCTCCAGTAATGATAGGCGGGGCCGGTCTTGCCTTCGGCGAGCAGCTTCTTTTGGAGTTCGAGAATCAGGTCGGCGTTCTCGCAATGCGCGGTCGTGATCACGCCGAGTTCCTTCGCCAATCGCAGCGTCTTGTAGAGTTCCTCGTCGGTCACGCCGAGCGCGCCTTTGTAGGCGAGGAAGACTTTGAAGCTGCTGATGCCGCGCTTGACGATCTCGCGGAAATCTTTTTCCGCGACGGCATCAAAGCGCGTCACGCCCATGTGGAACGTGAAGTCGCACGCGCTCTGCCCGCGCGCCTTGCCCAGCCAAAGCTCGAAAGCTTCCAGCGGCTTCTCATCGCGCCCCGGACAAATCATCTCGATGAACGTCGTGGTGCCGCCGACGAGTGCGGCCTGGCTGGCCGTCTCGTGCGTGTCCTTCGCGAACGTGCCCATGAACGGCAGGTAGATGTGAACGTGTGGATCGATGAAGCCAGGGAAGACGAACTGGCCGGTGGCATCAATGACCTCCGCACCGGGCGCGGAGATGTTCTTGTCGATGCGCGTGATGGTTTCACCCTCGCAGAAGATGTCCGCGACGTAACGCTCGCTCGCGGTGACGATCTCACCGTTCTTAATTAAAAGACTCATGCGAAATCACTTTTTCCATACATCGCCCACGCCCTCTCCGAACCACCTCGTGCTTACGACCTTTTGCTGCGTGTAGAACTGCACGCCTTCCTTGCCCTGAATGTGCAGGTCGCCGAAGAACGATTCGTCCCAGCCAGTGAAAGAGAACATCGCCATCGTCGCGGGCACGCCGACGTTGATGCCGATCATGCCGGCCTTCACGCTCTGCTTGAACTCGCGCGCGGCCTTGCCGGAGTTGGTAAAGATGGCCGCGCCGTTGCCGTAGGCAGATTTGTTGGCGCACTCGATGGCGTGGTCGAGGTCGTCCATGCGCATCACGTTCAGCACGGGACCGAAGACTTCTTCGCGCGCGAGGGTCATGCCGTGCTGGACTTGATCGATGATGGTCGCGCCGAGGTAGTAGCCATTCGGCGCGTCGGAAACTTTCACGCTGCGACCGTCGCAAAGAATTTTCGCGCCTTCCTTCTCGCCACTGGCGACGAGGCACATCACGCGTTCACGATGCGGGGCGGTGATGACCGGCCCCATGTCCGGCTGAGAGGCAGCGATGTCGGTGCGTCCGACTTTGATGGCGCGCGCGGCATCGACGAGCGTGGGCAGCAACCGTTCCGCCGCCGCACCGACGGTGATGGCTGTGGAACCAGCCATACAGCGCTCGCCCGCGCAACCAAACGCCGCCGTCGAAAGCGCTTCAACCGTCTTCGGCACGTCGGCATCCGGCATCACCACGATGTAATTCTTCGCGCCGCCATTGGCTTGCACGCGCTTCCCGTGCTTCGTGCCGGTCTCGTAGATGTAGCGCGCGATGGGCGTGGAGCCGACGAAGGACACCGCCTTCACCTTCGGGTGCGTGAGCAGCGCGTCCACCACGTCGCGTCCGCCGTGGACGATGTTCAGCACGCCTTTCGGCAGGCCGGCCTGTTCGAGCAGTTCGATGATCATCACCGCCGTGAGCGGCAC
>JAYVWQ010000421.1:0-5122 GCA_043785945.1 Akkermansia sp. | reverse complement strand
GCGGCGCGGCCACCGAGCAGAGTGAGGTGCAGCCCGACGCCGAGCCGGGGATTCTGTTTCGCCAGGTCAACGGCTTCTTCGCACGACGGCTCGTTCACCATCAGGCTGGCGGTGGTGAGGATGCCCTCGCGGTGCGCATGGAGAACGGCGGCATTAATGGAGGCGGAACGGCCGAAGTCGTCGGCGTTGACGATGAGACGGCGGCGCGCGGCCGGGGCCGGATCAGGGCGCTCCATAGTTGGGCACGACATTGCCGGAGGCGATGCGCAGCCAGGTGCGGAGGATGAGCAGGATTTTCTGCGCCTTGGTCACGCGGGTGGGTTCGGGACCGAAGACGTTGAAGGCGCGGGCCTCGAGTTTTTCCAGCAGCCGCCAATAGACGGAACCCATCAACTCGGCGGCCGCCATGCTGCGCCGCTCCTCGGGGGGCAGACTTTCGAGCGCGAGCTTGTAGAAATGCCGGGCGCGCGCCGCCACGCTGATGGCGAGGTCGCGGAAGCGCGGGGAGTAATGGCCCTGCAATATCTCCTCCTCCGTCACGCCAAAGCGCGCGAGTTCCTCCAGCGGGAGATAGATGCGCCCACGCTCGGCGTCCGTCCGCACGTCACGCAGGATGTTGGTGAGCTGAAGAGCCTTGCCCAGATACACGGCGTAGTCGCGCGTGCGCGGATTGGTGTAGCCAAAAATCTCGATGCTCAACAAGCCGACCACCGAGGCGACGCGATAGCAGTAATGCTCCAACTCGGCGTGGGTTTGGTAGCGCTTGATGTCGAGGTCCATCTCCACGCCCCGGATCAAATCGTCGAACAGCTCGAAGCGCAGCCCGGGATGCGTGCGGATGACGGATTGCAATTCGCGGTTCACGGGGAACTCCGGTGCGCCGCCCGTGCAGGCGCGGCGCACGTCTTCGCGCCAGGCCGCCAGTTGGGTGCGGCGCGTTTCCACGGGCACGGATTCCTCGTCGGCCACGTCATCCACCTCGCGACAGAAGGCGTAGAGCGCGGACATGCCGTCGCGCTTGGCCTTGGGCAGCAGGATGAAGGCGAGCGCGAGGTTGCTCGCGCTCTTCTGCGTAATGTTCCGGCTCTCTTGCATCGGCAATCAGTACTTGGGCAGTTGGTCGTCGGGGCGGGGCGGCGGCAAGCCGCCGGTTTGCTGAAGCGTGGGATTGGTGGGCCGGTGCTCGCGGCTCCGGCGGCGTTTGCGGCGATGATTGCGGCTGGTTCCGGCTCCAGAACCCGAAGAGGAACTGGATTTTTCCACCACTTTCTCCCTCTCCCGTTTGGTGGGAGCGGGGCCTTCGATCAATTCTCCCCGCTCCCGGCGGCGGTTTTTGAAACGCACATACACCCAGACGAACAAGCCGATGGCCAGGGCCAGTCCCACGGTTGCGGCCAGCAGGATGTCGCGAGTGCTCAAGCGGTCCGTGCTGGTGGCCTGCTTGACGCTGTCGGTAAAGGCATCCGCCAAAAATAAAATGTGTCCTTCCATGATGTTCAAGCTGTCGTGACCGGCTCCTCTTCCGTTTCGTCCGGCGTGCTGATGTGGAGCCGCTGCATCCGGTAGCGCAGCGCGTGCCGGCTGATCTTCAAGTGTTCGGCCGTGCGGTTCAGGCTAAACTTTTGCTGCTCCAAAGTGTGTTGAATGAGTTGCCGCTCGAAGGCCGCCATCGACTCATCCAGCGAATGGCCGGAGGTGGCGGCGCTGCCCGCCGTGACCGGAGAATCGGACTTCTTCAAGCTGCCCTCGATGATGAAGTCCGGCAGGTTGCGCGCCTGCACCTCGGCGGTGGTTTCCAGAATGACGGCCCGCTCGATCACGTTGCGCAGCTCGCGCACGTTGCCGGGCCAGTGGTGCGTGGCGAGCTTTTCGCGGGCGGCACGGGACAAAGTTTTAATCTGCTTCTTCATCACGGTGTTGAAGTGCCCCAGGAAGTGCTCGGCCAGCATGGCCACGTCCGCGCCGCGCTCGCGCAAGGGCGGCGGGCGGAACTGCACGACGTTCAGGCGGTGGAACAAATCCTCGCGGAACTGGTTCTGGCGGATGGCTCCAACGATGTCGCGATTGGTCGCGGCGATGAGCCGCACGTTGACCCGCAGCTCGGCGTTGCCCCCCACGCGGGTGAAGGAGCCGTCTTCCAGAAACCGCAGCAGCTTGGCCTGGAGCGGGCGGCTCATGTCGCCAATCTCGTCCAGAAAAATGGTGCCGCCGTCCGCCTCCTCGACGCGGCCCGCTTTCTGTTTGATCGCACCGGTGAAGGCGCCCTTCTCGTGACCGAACAGCTCGCTCTCCAGCAGCGCCTCGGGAATGGCGGCGCAGTTGATCCGGACGTAGGGGGACTCGCGGCGTTCACTCAGGGAGTGCAGCGCGCCGGCGATCAATTCCTTGCCCGTGCCGCTCTCGCCGAGGATGAGCACCGTGGCATGGGCGGGCGCGACGGTTTGAATCAGCTCGCGCAGTTCACGCATCTTGGGCGAGTCGCCGATGATGTCGTCCAGATGGAACGTGTCGCTGGTGCGGGCGCGCAGGATGGCGTTCTCCTTGAGCAGCCGGTGCCGCTCGGCGCACCGGGCCACGGCGTTCAGCAGTTCTTCCGGCTCGCAGGGCTTGGGCAGGTAGTCGAAGGCACCGGCCTTGATCGCCTCAGCGGCGAGCTTGGGCGTGGCAAAGGCGGTGATCATCAGCACAGGCAGATGGGGCCAGCGCTCGTGGCAGCGGCGCAGAAATTCCCCGCCGTTCATGCCCCCGAGGCGGAAGTCCGAGATGACCATGAAGAATTTTTCCCGCTCGACCAGCCGCAGCGCCTCCTCCGCCGAGGCGACATCCTTCACGGCATAGCCCTCCTGACTGAGAATCGTCCGCAGCGAAAGCCGCATGTTGTTCTCGTCGTCCACTATCAACAGTGGGGGCAGGGCTGCGTTCATTGCCGGATCTTCATGAAAGTACGTGTTGGCAATTCTAGGATGAAGCGCGTGCCCCGGCCAAGCTCTGATTCCACGCGCACCCGCCCGGCGTAGGCCTCGATATTGTGCCGCACAATGGCGAGACCCAGGCCCGTGCCCTGCGGCTTGGTGCTGAAGTAGGAGGCGAAAATCTTCTCCGTCTGCTCCGGCGGAATGCCCGGGCCGTCATCCGCGATGGTAATGAACACCACTTCGTCGCGCGCCTCGGCCCGCACCTCGACGTGTCCGCCATCCGTCAAAACTTCGCGTGCGTTCTGCAAAATATTGACCACGATTTCCGTGAAGTGGCGGCGCTGCATGAGGAGCGGCGGCAGTTGGTCGGCGTAGTCGGTGCAAATCTGAATCGAGCGATAAACTCCAGCCGGGAAGACCTGCTGGATGGCGCGGTTCAGTTCCGCCGTCACGTTCAGGCGCTCGACCGTGCCCTCGGCCAGTTGGGCGTAACCCATCAGCTCGGTGATGATGCGATCCGAGCGCGCGACCTCATCGCGGATGATTTCCAGTTGCGGCAGCGGCACCGGCTGACCCGCCGCCACGCTGCGTTGCAGCGCAAAGGCCGCGTTGTTGATGATGGCGAGCGGGTTCTTGATCTGATGGGCGATTTCGGCGGCGAGCCGCCCGGCGGCGCGCAACTGATCCTGCCGCGCGGCAAATTCCCGACTCTCCTCCGCCGACAGTTGCGCCCGCTCGAACAACATCTGGAGTCCGTAACACGACACCATCATGAAGACGAGCACCGCCACCCGCAGCAGGACCGGCTCGGCCTCCGGCTCCGCCGTGGCGTCGCCCGAGCGGCGGAATTCCTCGGCCAACTGTTGCAGGTCATAACTGGCGGCCAGCGCGTGGGCCACCCCGGCCGCGATGAAGCTGAGGATGAGTGTGACGTTCAGGATGATTTGCACCCGCGCGATGGGAAAGCTCACGGCGTTGCGCACGATCAAACCGAGGAACAGCCAGTAAAGCACGCTGTCAAACCCGCCCGTGATGGTCGCGAGTGCGGCGAGAAAGAGCGAATCAAGCACGCTCATCACGAAGACAAACCGTTGCCCCCAGACCAGGGACAGTCGGGGTGACTTCAGCAGGAAGACTGCGAGCACAATGTTCAGCGCCAGATAAATGCCGAAGAACTGCTCCACAATGTTCTCGGTGATTTGCTGCGCGGTGAGTGACTCGTTGTACCAGGGCGTGAGGTAAAAATAATAGACGAGGATGGTCAGGTAGATCGCTTTGATCAGCAGGATGACATCCCGTTCGACGGACTTGAGCCGGAAAAGGTGCCGGGCTGGATCAGGCGTGGGCGGACGAAGCAGTTCCCGGAGAAGTTTGAAGGTTTGCCTGGGGAACCGCATGGCCGGGACTCCTTCAGCGCGGCGCGTTTAACAGGGCGCGCGCGCGCTCCAAAATCTGATCGAGCGGCGCGAGCCGACCCAGGCCCTCGTAACCGCAGGAGAGCAGTCCCTCCTCCGGCCCGATGAATTCCACGCCCCGCGCTTTGAGCGTAGCCACGTTCGCCTGCGTGGCGGGGTGCTGCCACATCTTGCCGTTCATGGCGGGAGCGATGAGGATTTTTGCCGTCGGCGTCAGCGCCAGCGCGATGCAGGTGAGCGCGTCGTCCGCCAGCCCGTGGGCCAGCTTGGCGATGACGTTCGCGGTGGCAGGCGCGATGAGCAGCAGGTCGGCGTGGTCGGCCAGTTCAATGTGCGCAGGCTTCCAGCCTTCCTCTTCGTCATATAAGTCCGTCACCACCGGATGGCGCGACATGGTTTTGAAAGGCAGCGGTGTGACGAAGCGCTGCGCGTCCGCCGTCATGGCCACATGCACGGTGCAGCCGTCCTTGGTGAGCTGGCTCGCCAAGTCGATGGCGCGATGCGCGGCGATGGAGCCGGTCACTCCGAGGACGATGTTGCGTCCTGACGACATTGAACTTTGAGCGTTGGACATGGGCTTCCTAAAACTCCGGGGCCGTGGCGCGGCTCTGCCGCATCTTCTCGGCATCGACCACGGCCAGCATCCGGCGCAGGTCTTCCTGGATGGTCGTGCTGATGATCAGGTAGTCAAAGTTTTTCCACTGCGCGACCTCCTGCCGGGCCACGCTGAGGCGCTTCTGAATGCTGGCGGCGGAATCCTGCCCGCGCTTTTTCAACCGCGCTTCCAGCACT
>JAYVWQ010000420.1:0-2463 GCA_043785945.1 Akkermansia sp. | reverse complement strand
ACCGTCGGCAATCACATCTACTACTCGCGCTACCTCGATTTGCTGGAGGAGGCGCGCGGCGAATTCTTCCGCGCCCTCGGCCACACCTTCCAGCAATGGCACGAGGGCGACACGCTCTTCCCGGTCATTGAAGCGCGGCTGCGCTACCGGGGCGCGGCGCGTTACGATGATGTGCTGCGCATCGAAGTCTGGCTCACCGAACTGGAACGCGTGCGCCTGAATTTCTCCTGCCGCATCCTGAACGAACAGCAGCAGTTGCTCGTCGAGGCCAGCACGCTCCACGCCTGCACCTCCGCGACGGACAAGCTCAAGCGCCTGCCCGAGGAACTGGTGGTGAAGCTGCGGCCTTACCTGGCGGTGGTGGAAACGGGGAAGTGAGGAAGGGTGGAGAGAAGGCACGTCGATTGTGATGGCTGAGCTCTTTACGCGTTTACGACCCCATTACACTACGCCGTACCAAGTAAGACATGAGACATGTGTCCGGGATCTTTTCCAAAACGGGGACGCTTGAGTCACTCGGCCCGATCTTATTGAGGCAATTTTCGTTTGTCTGAAACCTCTCATTTGCCGCATAACTTCCTGCATTTTGTCCCGTTTTTTGAAGAAGTGTCAGTATTTGGCACAGACCTTGCAAGGCGGGGGCTACGAGACAGGGCATCCGTACTTTCCCCCCATTGCCGAGGGGATCAGGATAGCTACTGTTTCGTGCGCATGAGCGACAAAAAGAATATCAAAAAAGATACGCAACCGATTTTACGTGTTCTTGCCCACTCGCTCATGGATTCGGGCACCAACTTCTGGGAGGTTTGCAAAGTGAACACTCGTGGAAACCGAGGGCTTCTTATCTCCATCCTGCTTTTTCTGTTGCTATGGCGACTGATTGAAACGGGTTTTGTTTTTCAATTTCAGCGAAGTGATACGCAAATTCTTCTGAGCACGCCCAAAGTAATGCCGCCGCGAATTTCAAAAGCCGAAGCCACCTCATTTTTAGAGCCGTCAGTTCAGCCCTGAAATATTCTCCACTAGAAGTCATCCTTCGCAAGCAGTCCTTAGTTCCCAAGGGGGCAGTCCTCAATCGACAATCTTTTCTGCTACAGCTATGCGGATGGAAACGAGGCGCTCGTGGAGGCGCGATTCCATTCGTCATCTGAAATCCAGCCCCTTCCACAGAAACACTCCGTAGCCCGCCACGAGCAGCGCGCCGATGAAGCGCGGCAGGCGGGCGAAGACGCCGATGAAAACGAAATGCACCGTGACCGCACCGAGCAGCACCATCACGCCCAGTTGGAAAAAATCCGGCGTGGGAATGGGACGGAAGAGCGCGAACAAACCGAGGCAAAGTGGAATGCAGATGTGCCCGTCGCCGATCTGCGAGGCATAGACGACTTCCGGGCGGCCCCGCCATCCGTAATAGAGCGCGAGCAGGGCGTTGGGCAGCACCATCAACCAGGCGCTCAACCAGCCCAGATGTTTCGCGCTCACGAAGCCGCTGTGCAGCCCCGAGACCCAGCTCACCAGCCAGTCCGTGCTCACATAAACCGCGTAGGCTCCCACGAGCAGCAGCACCAGGTTGATGAACATCATGAAGCCGAAGGAGCGCTTCTGCTGCACGTTCGTCTTGAGCACGTCGAAGACGTGAAAGGCCTGCCAGAAGAAAAACAAACCGACCAGCACGAGACCATCCGTGAAATCAATCCGCCCGTCCCGTCCCAGCGCCCAGACCGCGCCGGTGAAGACGAACACGGCCAGCATGGTGAAGAGCAACGACAGGCGGTTGACCCGCTGCGCATCTTCGCCGCCGCCCTTGGATTTTTTCTTGCCGCCCGCCGGTGCCGCGGCCAGCGACGCGCCCCAGAACAACGCGGGCAGCCCGATGAGCAGCGTCATGTTGGTCACGTTGTTGACGAGGCAGTTCGTCATCACCTCGCGACTGTCCCCGCCGCTGCGCCCCAGCACCCAGGCGAAGATGAGATTCCCCAGGCCCGAGCAATACGGCATGATGAGCGTGCCGAGCACCGTGCCCTCCATGCCGCTGGCGCTCATGGAATCAAGCCGCCAGATCATGACGAGCGAGCCAATCAGAAAGATTCCGACGCACCACCACGGCGCCCAGACGCCGCCGCTTTGAATCCAATGTATGACCGTGTTGTTCAACGGCGGGAGTTAAGCAGCGGGAGCGGCGGTTGCAAAGAGGGGTGTGGATTTCCGCCAGGGCAGACACATCGAAAATATGCCGTGAAAAGGGCTGCTCTATTCCCCTGACAAACATTCCCCTGACCTCGTTCCGCCGGATGGAAATGAAGTCAGAGGAATGTTTGTCAGGGGAATGAAGACCGCAGTGACAATTACGGCTTCGTGCCGTTGGCCAGTTTCAGTGTCTGCGGTTCCGCCGCGCCGGCGACCTGCACCACCACCGCGTCGTCGTGAATCTCCAGGCAGCGCACCACCACGTTGCTTTCGCCG
>JAYVWQ010000419.1:0-7612 GCA_043785945.1 Akkermansia sp. | reverse complement strand
GTGACCTCGTTGATCACGTCGAGCAGAACCTCGGCGCGCATCCGGCGGATGCCGGCGTGGGAGAAGTTGCGATCATCCAGCGCGTTGCTTTCGTTCACGCGCGTCGAGAGCTGGTAGGTGCGGGAGTTGCAGATGTCGCGCACGAGCTTTTTGAAGTCGTATTTGTAATCCATGAACTTGCCGCCGAGCGCCTCCAGCAATTCAGGATTGATGGCCGGGTTGCTCACGCGCACATCGTCCACCGGATCAATGATGCCTTTGCCGACGAAGTGCGCCCAGACCATGTTCGCCATGTTCTTGGCGAAGTAAGGGTTGTTCGTCGAAGCGATCCAGTTCGCCAGCACCTCGCGGCGGTCTTCACCTTTGGCCACCTGCGGGCGTTCCCCACCGAGGAATTTCGGAGCCATCGTCTTCTTGGTGATCGGATGCTTCACCTCGCCGTCGGCCTTCGCGTAGATGATGCTCTCGCGCGGATCGTCGCCGATCTTGCGGCTGACCTGCGGGAAGAACGCGGCGAAGCCGTAGTAGTCGTTCATCGTCCAGCGGTCGAACGGATGGTTGTGGCACTGCGCGCACTGGATGCGCATGCCCATGAAAACCTGCGCGACGTTCTCCGAAGTTTTCAGCGTTTCCTTCTCGATTTGAAAATAACTCGCCGCCGGGTTTTTGAAGTTGCTCCCGTCCGCCGTAAGCAGGTCTTTCACGATCTGGTCGATGGGCGTGTTCTTGGTGAACTTCTCCTGGAGCCAGTTGTAGTAGAGCAGGGCCGGCTTGTAGGTGAACTGGTCGTTGTTCGAGCGAATCTGGAGCAGTTCGGCAAACTTCATCACCCACAGGTCCGAGAATTCTTTCCGGTCGAGCAGCTTGTCGATGAGGTCGGCGCGCTTGCCGCTGCTCATGCTGTCCACGAACTCGCGCACTTCCTCCGTCTTGGGCAGCGCGCCCGTGATGTCGATGTAAGCGCGGCGGATGAATGAAGCATCATCGCACAATTCACTGGGCGTGATGCGCAGCTTCTTGAGCTTCGCGTTGACCAGTTGATCGACGTAATTGTTCTCCGGGATTTCCGGCCAGTTGAACTTCAATCCCTTGGGCACGACCAGCATCTGCGCGCCGACGGTGAAGGTCTCGAAGCGCGCCGTGATGTAAGCCTCACCGCGCTGACCGGCTTTGACCACGCCGTCTTCCGTGACCTTGGCCACCGGATCGTTGTTGCTGAAGAAAGCGGCCAGTCCCGTCACGTCGCGGTCGGTGCCGTCAGAATAGGTCGCTCGCACCATGACGCGCTGCGTGGTGTTGCTGCCGTCGAGCACCGCCTGCTTGGGGGTGAATTCCACGCCGACGACTTTCGGGATGTTGGTGGAGTCCATCGGCACGCCCGCCTCCAGCCAGCGCATGAGCGTCTGGTTCAATTCGCTGTCCGCCTTGAAGCGCTCGCCCCCTCCGTGCGGCACCTTGCCCAGCGCCTTTTCGATCATCAGGCTTTCGGCGGGCAGAGCCAGATTGATGCGACGACCAATGCTCTCACGGGTCAGGCGGTGATAATCCCCCTCGGGATCGTAGCCGAAGAGCGAGAGGTGGAAACCATCCTTGCCGCGCGAGGAACCGTGGCAACTGCCCGAGTTGCAGCCCGCCTTCATGAACACGGGCATCACATCGAGATTGAAACTGATCGGACGCTCCACGTTCGCCTGCGCCACCGTCACCGGCAGCGTCACAACCTGGCCGGCGTATTTGATCTGCAAATCCGTCTTCCCATCCGCCGTCGGATAAAGGATGCCCCGGTCAATTTTCGCGAGTGTCTTGTTGGCCAGCGTGAAGCTCGCGTCCGAGGTCACGTCGCGCGTCAGGCCGTCCGCATACACTGCCTGCACCACCACGGACTGGCGGTCGCCTTTGGTGGTGAGATTCACGTTGGTCGGGAACACCCGCAGTTCGCTGGGCGGCGGGCCGCCGAACGAGGAGAGCACATTCAATCCACCGCCGCCTTTGCCCCGAAATACGAAGAAGGCAGCGGCGATCAAACCGAGAACAACGAATACCGCCGCCAGCGCGAGCACGGGCACGCGACGCTTCGGCAACGTGCCGCCAGCATCTTGCTGGCGTTCCGTCCCCAGCTCGCCAGCGGGACGCTGGCGGCACGCTGACTCACTCGGAGCAGTCGAGGTCACGAGACTCTGATCCATCTTCGGCGCAGGAGGCGAGGGGAGGCTCGTTAGTTCTGCCGCCACGGGTTGCGCCGCTGGAATCACGAACGTCTGCGCGCAGGACGGACAGGCAAGCTGACGCCCCGCCATTTCCGCCTCGGCGGACAAACGCTGCTGACAGTGTGGGCACTCGAACTTCATGTTATTTGGCTGCGGCCACTTTCTTCGGCCCTTCGCCCTTCTTGGGCGGCACCACACGGATGACCGCGCCCGCCGCGAGGTTGTGCGGAATGACGTGCGCGTTGTGCATCACGTCGGCGCTGCACAAAAAATTACGATACGAGCCGGGCGCGACCGAAGCATCGACCTTGAGGATAATCACCACTTCCTTGTCCGCGCTCGTGATGTTCACGTCGGCGGCGGTGATCTTGTCCGGCAACCCCAGCACATGAACCCGGGCCTTGCCTTCAAACGGTTTTCTCTGGTCGAGCTTGCAGATCAGCTTTGCCTCCTGCCCCGGTGAAACAATGACCGGCGCGACCGTGCCGACGACGAACGGTTCGGCCGTTTCCAAGGTGGCCAATTGCGAGGAGACAAACACCGGACCGCCCTTGACCGGCGCGGAACCGAGCACGGCAATCTTCCACTTGCGCGGCTCGGTCTCGGCCTTCGCGTTCAAGGAGTAGATGGCGGAGTTCGAGCCTTTGGGAATCGTGATGTCGGGCAGCGAGCCGACGCCAGGCGGGTTCCACATCATCTTCACGTTGATGGGTTCGTTAAAACCATCACGACGCTCGACGATGATTTTCAAGTCGAGCGCGCCGTACTGCACAAGCGGCGCGCGGGGTTCCTCGATGCGGATGGAGAAGGGCGCGGACTCGCACACGGCCACGTAGAGGTTGTCCTCGCGCGTCGAGTAGTAATAGGTGTTGTTCGGGCCGCTGATGAATTCCAACTCGTGATGAAATGCGGAGCGGACGGACTTGCCTGTGTCCACCGGCTTGGCCGCGAGTTCGACAAATTTCCCGGTGATGGGCGCGTCCGCCGCCGCCTCGAAGACGACCGGCTCCAATTCCTGTTTGCCCGGCAGTGTGTCTGCCAGAAGTTTCACGCCCGATGGCAGATCAGCCGCGCTGTATTGCAAGTCACCGGCAAAGTTTGCGCGTTTGGCCGACATCATGGTGGCGAAGCGGTTCCCGCGCGGCACGGTGATGAACTGCCGCGCCTGCGACTCATTGCGCGCCACCTGCGGGATGCTCATCACGACCCTGGCTTCTTGCGGCACGACCTCGACGCGGTAGGCGAATTCCGGCCCGCCTTGTTCGAGTTGGTCGCGCACCTTGATCAAGTAGTCACTGTCGGCCGGTGGGTTAAATTTCAACACGCTGTCCGCGCCCGCGCCGTCTTCATTGCCGTCGATGCGTGCGCCCTTGGCGTCAAAAAGTTCCAGCGCTGAATCCATCGGCGAACGCAGCCGGCGCGCATACAAATTGATGTCCAGCGCCTGCCCTTTCTTGGCCGTGAACTTGAACCAATCCACGTCGTTCTTCTTGGAGATGACGCCGTTGAAGGCGATGGGCAGTTCGCCGTAATGCGCCGTGGCCGTCTCCTTGGTGTCATTCGGTTCGGATTCCAACTCGTTTCCAAAACTGGAAACGCGCACCCAGTTCGGCGAGGGAGCGAGTTGTCCGTCCTGTTCGGCGATGACGCCAAACTTGTCATCCGGCTGCGCGGGCAATTTGATTTTCTGCGCGAACTCGCCCGCCGCGTCGCCGATGAATTTGAACGAGATCATTTCTCCCGCTTGGCCGCCGAGCGGATACACCATCATCGGACGTGGGAAGCTCCCGATGTGCAGTCGGTAGGCCGACTCGGTGCCGCTGTAGGTGCCATCGCGCATCTCGATGTAGTAAGCGCCATCCTTCGGCGCGAGAATCGAAACGGCCGCGTCCTGCATGAGCAGCGTCGTGTCATCGGCGGAAGCGAGCACCTTGCCGTCGCTGTCGCGAATGGCGAGAAAGGCATCGAGCATGGCGCGTCCGAGACGGATGGCCTCGACCTCGACGGAGATGCGCTGGCCCTTCTTGGCCTCGACGCGGAAGAAGTCCGTATCCTCGCCGCCCGCCGTCCCGTTGATGGTCGTGCCGAGCGAAACCTGATGGGCTTTCACGCGCTCGTTGTTTGGCTCGAACTCGCTGACGTTCGGATACGCGCCAATCCAGAAGGTGCGCAAATCGGACACGCCGCCTGCCGTGCGCACGCGCAACTGATGTTCGCCTAGGGCGCAGTCCGGCGCAATCTTGATCGTGGCCTTGAGGGAATTGGTCTTGGACGACTCAATCTTCAGCACCTTAATGCCGGGGCCGGTGAAGACAATCTCCGGCGCATCATCCAGTCGCGCCCCGTTCAGGCTCAAGGTCAGCTCCGTCCCGCGCTGCGCGCCGGGCGGCGTGGTGGAATTGAGTTTCGGCGACGTGGCGTGCAGCGAGAAAACTCCCGCGAGCGACCAGAGGATGAGAAGAGTACGAATCACGATGGCTCCTTGATGATAGTCGGTCCCGCGTTGAGCGGTTCGGACAATTTGGCAATGATGGCGGGAACTAGCAGGCGCACATACCGGAACTCGGCCTTGAACGCAGAGAGAACCAGCACGGTGATCGGATACTTCGCGAAGTTTTGCTGGTGTTGCAGATTTTTGTCGAAGGTGAGCAGCACGGAAAAGCCGTTGGCCAGCATCAGTTGCAGCAACTCACCGTTGCGCTTGCTCTGCCATCCCATCTCCTGAACTGTCGCGACTTCAAACATGTTCAATTCGTGCTTGAGGCGCTTGGGCAGATTTTCATCGAGCAGCAGCTTCATGCGCCAATGGATCAATCAAGGTGTGCTGCGCCGCTTCGAGTACCGCAATGGCCTGCTCACGCGTCACGCTGGGAAAGTCAGCCAGAAACTCATCAAGGCCGATGCCGTCTTCCAAATGGTCGAACATGCTCTCCACTGGCACGCGCGTCCCCTTGAAGACGGGCGTGCCGCCGAGAATCCCCGGCGAGATGGTGATCAGGTTGCTCATAGTTAAACGGCTTGGTCTCACCTGTCGTGCGGCCCTCGGCTTGCAAACTTGGCATCGAGTCTCGCCAAGAGTCGGAACAACGGAGAAAAGACCGCGATGTTGAAGAGAGCAAATGCAAAACAAATGAGGAAAAACGTCGCGATAGCGGCCAACCAACCAAACAGGAAGTAAACACTGTGGTAGTAGAAGCTCGCGGCAACTGCCGCTGCGGTGAAAACAACTAGCAGTGCGATGAGGAAGCGATTGATGGTGCGTGGATTTTCCATAGGTGTGTCGCGTCTATCTGGTGATTAGCTTCATCGCTCAACTTCTTTACACCTTCACGCCAGCAGTTCTTTGACGACGGTGCCGTCCTTGACGATGACAATCGGGCGCGGGCCGGGCGCGTAGAGCACCTTGTTCGAGTCGATGCCGATCTGGTTGTAGATGGTGGCCGCAAGGTCCGGCACGCTCAATGGGTCGGCATCGGGCTCGCCGCCGGTTGCGTCCGAGGAGCCATGCACGGCACCCTTCTTGATGCCGCCGCCCGCGAGGACAATGCTGAACACCTTGGGATAATGGTCGCGCCCCGCCGTGCTGTTGATCTTGGGTGTGCGGCCAAACTCCGTGGTGACCATGACAAGCGTGCTGTCCAACAGGCCGCGCCGGTCGAGGTCGCGGATGAGCGCCGCGAAGGCATGGTCGAACTTCGGCATCTGGTTGCCCATCGCCGTCTTGATATTGTCGTGGTGATCCCAGCCGCCGTAAGTGAGCGACACAAAACGCACCCCCGACTCGACGAGACGGCGCGCGAGCAGCATCCGCTGGCCGGCGTCGTTCATGCCGTATTCCTCGCGCAGCTTGTCCGACTCGTCCTTGATCGAGAAGGCCGCGCGGGCCTTGTCCGAGGAGAGCAGCGAATAGGCGCGCTGGTAAAACGAATCCATGCCGTCGAGCGCGTCGGATTTTTCCAAGGTGCTGAAATGATTGTCCACCGCCGCGCGGATGTCCTTGCGCTCGGCAAACCGTTTGTCGTCCACCCCGGCGGGTAGCGACAGGTCACGCACCTTGAAGCCCGCATTCGCCGGATCACTGCCGAGACTGAACGGCCCGTAGGCCGAGCCGAGGTAGCCGGTGCCAGCAAAGGTGTTCGGCATGGACGGAATGCAAACGTAAGGTGGCAGATCGTTGCGTGCGCCCAGTTCATGCGAGATGACGCTGCCGTAGCTGGGGAAATGGACGGCCGGGCTGGGTCTGTAGCCGGTGAACATGTTGTGCGTGCCCCGGTCGTGGTCGGCTTCGCCGTGGGTCATGGAGCGGACGACCGTGATCTTGTCCGCGATCTCGGCGGTCTTCGCCATGTTCTCAGAGAAATGCACGCCGGGCAGCTTGGTCTTCACCGAGCCGAGTGGGCCGCGATATTCGAGCGGCGCAAACATTTTGGGGTCAAAGGACTCCTGAGCCGCCATGCCGCCGGGCAGGTAAATATTGATGATGGATTTGGCGGCGGGCGAACCAGCCGCAGCTTTGCCGGGTGCCGCCAGCGCTTCCATCTTGAGCATCTGGCCCAGAGAAAGCCCGAGGCTGCTGACCACGCCGACGCGGAGAAAGTCACGACGGCTGGGCTGCCACGCATGTTCCGCACTGTTGCACCAAGTAGGTTTCCAATTGCTCATAGCTCGCGTCTTTCTTGTTTTGTTTCAGGCCACGGGAATGGCTGAAAAGTGCTGTCTTGGACGCACTAAATCAATTTCTTTTCAATCTATGTTGGTATTCCCGTGGTTAGCCCCATGAGCGGCAGATGAAGTCAGCCTCTGAAGGGAGGTCATTGGGAGAAGCAGAACACAATACGGCGGAGGAGACCCCGGAAGTGGAGCCAGCAGTCGGGATTGAACCGACGACCTACGGTTTACGAAACCGTTGCTCTACCACTGAGCTATGCTGGCCTCCGAAGTGATTTCAACGCGTTTCGACGGTACTCTTGCTGGGCAAGAGTTTAACCGCGGGCCATTTCACTTAACGAGCCGTGGCATCCAAGCGTCCAAACCGGGGCGCATTGATACGCGCACGCTCGGGAGCGGTCAAGTCGGCTATGTCATCCGTTTGGGAAAAATTGATGGCGAGACTCATCGTCTTGATGTTCGCATCCTCTGGCAACGAAGCTTGGGCGAAGTTTTTTTGCGCCCCGCGCGGGCCCTGCGATGTCATGCACGAAACCAAACGGAAATACTTGGGGGCGATGCCGCACTGGGCCTCCCGTTCTAAAAACAAACCACGGCCCAAGCGGGTTTGATCTCAGCGTTCCTCCTTACACCGGGCGTGTCGGGGCGGGAACAAAAGGGGACGGCTGCGAGTTCAAAAGGGGACAGGTGATGTGGCGCTTGGAACTGTCCCTTGGTCGAGGGCTTGAGGAGGCATG
>JAYVWQ010000418.1:0-4724 GCA_043785945.1 Akkermansia sp. | reverse complement strand
GGCGGTCGTTTCGGAGACGAATCACAACAACGTGGTGGCGTTTCCGGTCGAAAATCTTCAGCCGGACACGCCGTATTATTACGCGCTCGAGATCGACGGGCGGGTGGACCGAAAGACGCGCGGCGGGTTCCGCACCTTTCCCATACCGGGGCCGGCCTCCTTTGAAATCGCCTTCGCCTCGTGCGGACGGACCGGCTCGACGCGCGATGTGTTTGACCGCATTCGCGAGCACCGCCCGCTCTTCTACATGAACATGGGCGACTTTCATTACCAGGACATCAGCACGAACCGGCCCTCGCTTTTCCGCGCGGCCTACGATGCCGTGCTCGCGTCGCCGCAGCAGGGGGATTTGTATCGCGCCGTGCCGCTGGTCTATATGTGGGATGACCACGATTATGGCGGGAACAACGCGAGCAAGAAATCCAAGACGCATGTGGCGGCGCGCGATACGTACGAGGAATACGTGCCGCATTATCCGTTTGGCGATGTCCACGAGGAAGCGCCCATCTATCAAAGTTTTGTCGTGGGACGGGTCAAGTTCATCGTCACCGATCTGCGCTCCGAGCGGGATGATCCCAAGGTGAAGGACGACGCAAACAAGTCGATCATGGGGGTGAAACAAAAGGCGTGGTTCAAGGACGAACTGCTCGCGGCCAACGGCAAGTATCCGCTCATCTGCTGGATGAGTTCCGTGCCGTGGATCGGCGAGAAGGGCAAAAGCCCGTACGGCAGTGTGAAGACGAACCTGTTCGGCTACATCCACCACACGAACACGAGTCAGTTCATCGTGCGCACCAACCGGCCGGGCCGGAACGCGAATGCTGGGGGCGGCGATGAGGATCATTGGAGCGCCTACACCACCGAGCGGCGCGAGATTGCCGACTTCATCAAGTCGAACCACATCTCCGGGGTGTGCATCCTGCATGGCGACTCGCACATGCTGGCGGCGGATGACGGAACTCACACCGACTATGCCACGGGCGGCGGCGCGCCGTTGCCGCTCATGTGCGCCGGGCCACTCGATCAAAATCCTTCCATGAAAGGAGGGCCTTATAGTCAGGGCGTTTATCGGGTCCGGGATAAGGAGGGCGAGAGCGGCTTTGGCCTGCTTAAGATCACAGACCAGGGCCGTCAGATCGACGTGGTCTTCAGCGGACGCAACAATCAGGACGAGGAAAAAATTTCACTCAAGTTCACGGTGCCGGCGGCCCCTGTCCGAGCGCAGAAATAATGGGACACTCAGTTATGAAATCATCATTCCACCGATACATCGGACGGCTGGCGCTCTTGCTTTTATTATCCGTGGGCCGGGTTTATGCAGCGGACGCGATCCAGCCCTCTTCACCGCTCGAAGGCACCTGGCGGTGGTCTTTCACCATGCCGGACGGCGGGAAAGTCACGCCCACCCTGCGCGTAAAAACCGGCGAGGACGGCGTGCTCACCGGGCAGACGCGCTTCCGCGTCGGCTCATCCGCGCCCGTCACGAACCTCACGATTAAGGCGGGGGCTGTGAGCTTCGAGGTGGTGCGCGAACGTGATGGCCAGACCACGATCACGCGGTACAACGGCACCCTCGCCGGGGACAAAATTCAGGGGAAGATGATCTCGAACTGGACGGGAACGGAAGAAACCTACGACTGGGAAGCGATCCGCTTCAACGATGTGGAAGGAACGTGGAAGTGGGCGTCCGGCTTGGGCGGGCGCGGTAGGGGCGGGGCGGGCCGGGGTGGTGGTGAGAGTGTGCTCACGCTCAAGCGCGACGGCGACAAACTCTCCGGCAAATACAACGCAGGCAAACCCGGTGAGGCGGACATCCAACATGGCCGCTTCCGCAACAGCGAGGTCTCCTTCCACATCGAGCGCGAGCGCGACGGGGACAAGACGACCAATTTCTACCAGGGCAAGTTCTCCGGAGAAAACATCACTGGCAGCAGCATCACCGACTTTGGCGGGCGCGTGCGCACGAACGAGTGGCGCGCGGTGCGGGCGGATTGATAGGCGAATTTTTTTCGGTCCAACGAGGCAGTGGGTGGAAGTAGAAAGATGTTTCAAGGATGAGAAAAAATGGCTCCAGAGGTAGGACTTGAACCTACAACCACACGGTTAACAGCCGCGTGCTCTACCATTGAGCTACTCTGGAACTTAGGAGCCGGGAATGTATCGGCTTCGTTTTCGCCGTCAACGGATTTTCCGGCATTGCGCGAGAGGAAATGAAAGCGCGATCCGGGCGTGTTTCTGAGCTGGTCAGGCAGGTTGGCGAAGCTCCCGCTCTATTTGAAAATCACTGCAACTTTGCGCCCGAGATCGGACACCCCGCTCAATTTTTCCGTTTCGTTGCCGATGTGAATTGCGCACTAATACGCAACGTGGAGCCAATCTTAAGAACTGAAAATTTGCGGGTGGAATTCCGCTCGAAGGAAATGGGGCAGGGCGTGAAGGTCGCGCTCCAGGGCCTGAACCTGTCCGTGCATCCGGGCGAGACCTTCGGGTTTCTCGGGCCGAACGGCGCGGGCAAGACCACGACCATGAACGTCCTGCTCGGCTTCGTGAACGCGAGCGGCGGCGAGGCGTTCCTCTTCGGCGAGAACGTCCGCAACCCCATCGCGCGGCAGCGCATCGGCTATTTGCCGGAGCAGACTTACTACTACAAATTTCTCACCGCCGAGGAACTGCTGCGCTTCTACGCGCGCATCTTCAACATCCCGAAGGCCGAACGCGAGTCGCGCATCGATGCCGTGCTCAAGCTCGTGGAGCTCGAACACGCGCGCACCCGGCAGATCAAAACCTACTCGAAGGGCATGCAGCAGCGCGCCGGACTGGCCCAGGCTTTGATCAACAATCCCGACCTGCTCATCCTCGACGAGCCGACCAGCGGCCTTGATCCAATTGGCCGCATGAAGGTGCGCGAGATCATCCAGCGCCTGAAAAATGAGGGTAAAACTGTGTTCTTCTCCTCACACGAACTGGGCGAGGTCGAGACCATCTGTGATCGCGTGGCGATTCTCCATCAGGGTGAATTGAAGCGCGAAGGCCGGGTGGCTGACATCGTGCGCGAATACAACTGCGACTTGGAACAGGCCTTCCTCCGCATCATCGGCCACATCCCTCAACCTGCAGTCACCACCGCTGTATGAACGTCATCACCGCCATCGCCATCGTCGTGTTGAAGGAGATGATCCGCCGCAAGGATTTCTACGTGCTGTTCGTCATCACGGCGCTCATCACCCTCGTCATGGGCTCGGTCAACATCTTCCAGGACAAGAGCATCGCCGGGTATCTCAAGGAGCTGGCGCTGCTCCTCATCTGGGTTTGTTCGCTGGTCATCGCCATCGCCACCACGGCGCGGCAGCTCCACGCGGAGAAGGAGAACCGCACCATCTTCCCGCTGCTGGCCAAGCCGGTGTCGCGCGCCCAAATGTTGCTCGGAAAATTCTTCGGCTGCTGGATCGCGAGCGGGCTGGCGCTGTTTGTCTTCTATCTGTTCCTCGCGCTCGTGGCCGCTTCGCGCGAGCACACGCTGCCGATCGGCTCTTATCTCGGGGCCATGCTGTTGCACTGGGCCGCGCTGGCCGTGGTGGTCGCGCTGGCGTTGCTTGGCTCCATCGTGCTGTCCGCGCCGTCCTCGAACGGCACCATCTGCTTCATCATCGCGGTTGGCATTCTTGGCCTGGAACGGCACCTCAACACGGTGGCCGTCCACACGGGGGGGGTGCTGGGCAAGCTGACCTACGCCATCTATTTCCTGTTGCCGCGATTAGACTGGGCCTTTGACATGCGCGAGTTCCTCATCTTCCAGAATCCACTCCCCGGTTTCGGAGTCTGCGGACTGGCGCTGTTGTTTTATGCCGCCTACACCGCATTGCTGCTGCTGGCGGCGTGGCTGTTGTTCCGCCGCCGGGCTTTGAACTGATCATGCGCGCGCCGCACTTAACGCTCGTGTTGCTCCTCGCCGGGTGCTTTTGCCTGGCGACCTGGATTGGGCCGCGCTTCGAGTCGTCGATGAATCGTCGCGACGAGGGCTTCGTGGCGAACGTGCTCGGGGGCAGCCGGCGTTTGTTCTCCAACCACTTCTTCACGCGCTCGGACGTTTATTTTCACAGTGGTTATTATCCGAGCATCTTTGACCAGCCGAAGGAGAAGGAAAACCATCTCGCGAAAGAGGCCGGCCATGAAGACCATGAGAAGGAAGATCATCCCAAGCATGGCGAAGCGGGCCATGTCCATGACGAGCACGAGGAGGAGGAGAGTGATTTCTTGGGCAAGCCCAAGGACCCGATGGACGCCTTCAGCCGGCACTTTTTTGTCTCGCAGCACTCGCACCTGACGGAGAAGGGAAGCAACGCGCCCAAGGAAATCCTGCCCTGGATCAAGCTGGCCGCGCAGCTCGACCCGAAGAAGATCGAGAGCTACACCGTGGGCGCCTACTGGCTGCGCGAGGTGAGCAAGCCCGAGGAGGCTGAACAGTTCTTGCGCGAAGGGCTGCGACAGAATCCGACCAGCTACGAAATCATGCTGGAGCTGGGGCTGGGCTATTTTGAAAAAAAGGAGTACGACCGGGCGCGCAACATGCTGGAGATGGGCATGGCTCGATGGCGCGAACAGGAGAATCCCAAGCCGATGGAGCAGCAAAACCGCTTTGTCGCCGAGCAGATCGTGAACTACCTCGCACGCACGGAGGCGCGGTCGGGGAATAGTGCGAGAGCCATCAGTTGGCTGGAGCTTTT
>JAYVWQ010000417.1:0-2757 GCA_043785945.1 Akkermansia sp. | reverse complement strand
CACGGCAACACCAATGTTCCCTACAAGGCCAGCTTCTTTGACGTGGCGCATGATTTCGGGCGGAGCACGGCCTTCTACGCGAGCAAGACGCGGCTGCAGATTGGCAATCAAAGCTACGACGCAACCTATGGCGCTCCCGACGTCGAGGGCGCGAATAATGGGCCGGACAAGATTGATTTCGCCTCCGTCGTGGATCAGGGAGGCCCGGCTCAGTCGAGCATTACAAACCTAGTCAACACGCTCGTGACGAACTTGAGCAGCGCCGCCCCCACCCATTACTCTTTCATTCACATCGCCGAACCGGATCTCACCGGCCATGCCTCCGGCTGGGGCAGCGTGAACTGGAGCAACGCCGTGCGGAACGTGGATACACAACTGGGCCGCATCATCACCTGCCTGACGACCAATGCCGTGCTCTACGATGACGCGGCTTTGATTGTGAGCGCCGACCACGGTGGCTCCGGCACCACGCACACCACGGCCTCGCTGCTGACCAATTACACCATCCCGTTCTTTCTCTGGAGTCCGGCCACGCCGGCAAACTTGGATATTTATTCGCTCTTCGCCAACCGCGGCAATCCCGGGACCAGCCGCGTTGATTGGGTTGCGGTGCCGCAGCCCATCCGCAATGCGGATGGCGGCAATCTCGCTTTGTCGTTGTTGGGTCTGCCCCCGATTCCCGGCTCGTTTGCCGTCCCAATCTTTGGGGCGACCAATGTGACAATGAATGTCGCGCGCGCGACGAATGGCACGCACACGATTTGGTGGCCGGGCACGGCGAACGCCTTTGTCCTAGAATCCGCCAACTCACTCACCACGCCCCCCACCTGGCAGATCATCAGCAATGGCGTGGTCAACAACGGCGGAATGCTGACCTACTCCGTGACCAATCTCGGCAGCCAGTTCTACCGGCTGAGAAAGCTGTAGGCAGCGCGCGGCGCAATCGGGCGACCAGTCTCTGCACTTTAGAGCGCGTCCGTGGGGTGCGCCGATCATCCCAAGCTTGGCCTTTGGCGCGGGACGCTTACCTTCGCCGCATGTCTTTGGTGCGGATTCTCGTGGATGGTTACAGCCTGCTGCACAGTTGGCCGGAACTGGCCCCCGGCCAGCCGCGTCATGCGGCGGCGGCGCGGGATGAACTCATCCGCTTGCTGATGCGTTACAGCGATGCGGTGGGCACGCCCATCACGGTCGTGTTCGACGGTGGGGGGCATCGCGGCGAGCGGCAGGAGATGCAATCGACCGCCGCCGTGGAAATCCTTTACTCGAAGGCCGGGCAGACGGCCGACCAGATCATCGAGCGCGTGACCCATCGGATGCAGCCCTACGGCGAGGTGCTGGCGGTCACGGACGACCATGCCGAGCGCGACACGGTGCTGGCCCTGGGCGGGTTCGCCTCCAGTTGCGACAGCTTCATCCAGACGATGAAGGCGGCGCTGGACGATCTGGAGCGGGACATGCGGAATTACAATTCTGCCGAGAAGCGCCGCTATAGGAAGGTGTGAAACCACTTTCATCGGTTAAATATCAAAACGCGGCGGGTCTCGGCGGCTTGGCGACAATGCTCGGACTGCTCTTCCTGCTCCTGCATCTGACACCCGCACTGAGCGCACCACTCGCGGCAAATTCCAACCGTTTCCTCCTGCTCCTCGACACCTCGCTGGCCATGAAGCCGCTGGAGACCGCACAGCGCGAGGCCACGTTTGATTTGGTTTACAGCGGCCTGCGCGGGCAGATGACCAATGGTGACACCTACGGACTCTGGCTGGCGGGGGAGAAGAACGACACGTCGTTTCCGATGGAGTCGTGGAAGTTGAAACACGCCGTGGAACTGGCGGCCAAGGCCGCCGTGCATGTGAAGAATCGCGGCTACCAAGGCCGGGGCGCCCTCGACACGGCGCTGGCGGATGCGAAACGCGTGGTGCAGAACGTCGGCGACCTGACGGTGGTGCTGGTCTCGAACGGCGAGACGCCCGTCAAGGGCACGCCCTTCGACGACGCGATCAACGCGCGCTTTGCCGAACTGGCCCCGGTGATGAAACAGGCCGGGGTGACTTTGAACACAGTGCTGGTGGCGCAGGACGGGGAGTTCGTGGCCTGGGCGGTGAACTCGCCGGAGTTCCTCATCGAAATGCCCTCGCTCCCGGCGCGGACGGGGAAGAAGAAATTTCAAGCGGCCCAGGCGGAAAAAGCTGCGGTCGTCGCCCGAGCGGAAGCCGCGGCGGAGAAACCGCGCGTGCCCGTCGCGCCGCTGATCATCACCAAGGAATCCGTGGCGCAGGAGAAACGCAGCTACAGCGCCGCAGCCACCATGCAAGTGGAGCCAGCGCTGCTCGCCGCGACCAATGCGGTGGCGAGCAATGCGGTCGCGACGGTCGCGATTGCGCCCGCCCCCAACAACCCGGTCGCCGTCACTCCCACAACCACGACCCACTCCCCTGCCCTCGCCGGCTCCTCCAAGACTGCCGCCACCAACGCCGTGCTCGTGGTCGCCGTTCCGGTTCCGTCCAGCAACGCCCCCGTGCTCACCGCACTCGCGCCGAAGCCAGCCGCCCCGCTCGAAACCGCCGTGGCTCCGCCAGTGTTGTCCGCTCCTCCCTCCGCCCGCGTCTCAGTGCTGCGGTGGGCCGCCGCCGGGGCCGGAGCCATGCTTATCGTTGTCCTCGCCGCCCTGCTCTTCGCCCGCAGCCGCCGCGCGCAGCCCAGTTTGATTTCCCAGTCGCTGGTGCGCGAGCGGGTGGGTTGAAATCCGCCTGC
>JAYVWQ010000416.1:0-14705 GCA_043785945.1 Akkermansia sp. | reverse complement strand
GGCGTTTCCGCGATGTCCATCATGATGTCGAGTCGCGTGTCGCGGTTGGTGGTGGCGGCGTAATCGCTTTCCAAAGCCGGGAGTGGTTTGGCCACCGGCACATCGTCCTTATCCGGTTTCTCCGTGGTCGGCGGGGGGATCAACGTGTTGCCCGCTCCAGGCTGACTCAACATGCCAGGCGGCTGCTTCGTGCCGAGGCCGGGTTTGACGTTGGCATTGGGCCGGCCAATCGTCGCGAGCGGGGCGGTGCCGCCCGGGCTGGGTGCGGGGGCGGTCGGATTTCCAACCACGACCACGCCAGGGTGGTTTGGAACCGTGCCATCCGGCACAGTGCCGGCGGGCGCAGCCGGATCTACGATCACCGTGTCGTTCGGCAGTGGCCTGGGGCCGCTTGACCGCGATTTCGACAAAGCAATCAGGCCGGCGACCCCGGCGCACAGCGCGACCATCAGAATGAGTGTTTTTCGTGACATGACAGTAATGACGGCACATTGATGCGCTCGTTTGAGCGGGAATTCAACCGGGATTTTTCCAAGCCCGGCCGCATGAATCACGGAGCGGAGCGGAAAAAATACTTGCCGCTGCAAGGCGTTCCGCCAACATCCCCGCGCCTTAACACACAACCACGAAATAAATTTTTATGGGACGCATCTACAATAACATCGTCGAAACCGTGGGCCGCACTCCGCTCGTCCGCTTGAACAAAGTTACCGCCGGAGTCGAGGCGACGGTGCTGCTCAAGTGCGAGTTCTTCAACCCGCTCGGCAGCGTCAAGGACCGCATCGGCATGGCCATGATTGAAGACGCTGAACAGCGCGGCGTGCTGACCAAGGACACCGTCATCATCGAGCCAACCAGCGGCAACACGGGCATCGCCCTCGCCTTCGTCGCGGCGGCCAAGGGCTACAAAATCATTCTCACCATGCCCGAGACCATGTCGCTGGAGCGGCGCACGCTGCTCGCCATGCTCGGGGCCAAGCTCGTTCTCACGCCGGGCGCCGAGGGTATGAAGGGCGCGATTGCCCGCGCCGAACAACTCGCCAAGGAGACGCCCAACGCGTGGATTCCCCAGCAGTTTGAAAACCCGGCCAATCCGGCGATTCACATGAAGACCACCGCCGAAGAAATCTGGGCGGACACGGACGGTCAGGTGGACATCTTAGTCGCGGCCGTCGGCACCGGCGGCACCATCACCGGATGTGTGGAAGTGCTCAAAGCGCGCAAGCCCAGCTTCGCCGCCATCGCTGTGGAGCCGAAAGATTCGCCAGTCATCTCGCAGACGCTCGCGGGGGAGCCGGTCAAGCCCGGCCCGCACAAGATTCAAGGCACCGGCGCGGGTTTTGTGCCCAAGAACCTGCACCTCAAGGACAGCGCCGGGAATCCGCAGATCGTCGAGTGCGTGCAGGTCTCGAACGACGACTCCTTCGCCATGGCCCGCCGTCTCGCCAAGGAAGAGGGACTGCTCGTCGGCATCTCCACCGGCGCGAACGTCGTGGCGGCGCTCGAAGTCGCGCGACGCCCGGAGAACAAGGGCAAGATCATTGTGACCATTGCCTGCTCCACCGGCGAACGCTACCTCAGCACTGCGCTCGCGGCTGAGGCCAAGGCCGAAGTGGGCGGCTGAAACGGTGGAGCGCGGCTAGACTTTGGGACTCAGCCGCGCTCCGACCGAGCTGGGACCGCCCCTTCCTATGGCCCTGAATCAATTGCCGCATTGTCACCACCACTGATCTAGCCTGGGGCCATGATATTTCTTCGCCTTCTCCTTCTGTTCCTCGGCGTGGCATTGCTTACGCTAGGCTGCGCCTCGTTGGCCCGTCGGCTGGAGGTCCGGACCGTTACGAAAATTCAAGCCGGCGTGACGCGGCGTGCGGACGTGGAAAAACTGCTCGGCCTGCCCAGCGAAACCATCACCAGCTCTGACGGACAATCCGTGGCGCGCTATTTCTTCCGCGAATTGCACAAGTCGAGCGACGTGAGCTGGTCCGAGCGCAAAGAGCATCCGGGGGACATTTTGTTTCGCACGCTCTCGTTGCGTTATGGTCGCAGCGGTTCCAGTCCGGTGGTCGAACAGAAGTTGCACGATGAGAGCTTCACGCCCATCCGCCGGTTCAATCACCTCTACACTGCCGGACCGACGCTCACGCCGGAGGGTTTGATCCCCTTGCGCAAAGGCGTCTCCACGGCGGCCGAGATGATTGACCTGATGGGCGAACCGACTGCGCGCACCCTGAATGAAACGGGGGGCACGAATTTAATCTGGTTCAGCCTGCAGGCGGTGCGCGAACGTTTCGGAGATGTGGAGGTGCGTCAACTGGTGGCGGTGCTGGACGAACGCCACATCCTGAAAGACTACATCGTCATCAAGCACGACTCAGGGAGTGTTTATGGGCGCTGGTGATCAGGAGCGCGGCTCTCTGTTCTAATTCTCTCCCGGCTCGATCGGCGGGCGATAACCAAACTTCTTCCCCATCGCCAGACAAGCGGCCAGTGGCTTGAGTCCGCCCGTGCAGGTCGGATGCGAGAGCGACGCCGCAGCCAGGCACACGCCTGTCTGCAAACATTGATCGAGTTCCCAGCCCTCGTGCAGTCCGAGCAGCGCGCCCGCGCAGAACGCATCCCCCGCGCCGGCCGTGCCCGCGATGTGTTTGTCCGCCAGCTTGAGCGAGGGCTGCCACACGTCTTCGCCTTTGCGAGTGCGCGCGAACGCGCCTTCCGGGAAATGAATGATGACCACTTCCTTCACGCCCATTTGCAGGAGCGCGCCCGCCGCGTGCCGCAGGGCCACGGTGTCGAGGTGGCCGTCCGCCTGGCGAATCTTGAAGCCCGTCGTCTTACCCGCCTCGATTTCGTTGAGGATGCAGTAGTCCACGAACTTCAGCGCCGGACCCACGATTTTGCCGAATCGGTCGCTGTCCTCGCTCACCACATCCACGCTCGTCTTGAGACCGGCGGCTTGCGCCGCGGCGAGCAGGCGCGCCGCTTTGGTGCCGAACTTCACGTCCGTTTCGTCCAAGGCATCCAGCAGCAGCAGGTAGCCGAGATGAAAAATCTTGGCCTTTGACTTGGTGAAATCCAAATCCTCACCGCGCCAGAGCGCGTTCGCGCCGCGCGAGTGGAAGAACGTGCGCCGTCCGCCGCTCTGCTCCGTCATCACGTCCGTGTAGGAGGTGTTGGCCGTGGCCACAGCTTTGAGAAACTTGGTGTCGATTTTGTTCTTCTTGCAGTCGGCGAGGATTTGTTCACCGAAGGCATCCTTGCCCACCAGGCCGGCGGCGATCAGCGGCATCTTTGCGCCCACCTTGGCCAGGTCGATCAAGACATTGTAGGGCGCGCCGCCCGTGCCGTAAGCCACTGCGCCGCGAATGTTCGCGAGCTGCTCGCGCTGCGGATAGACGTCGATCAGTTTCACCTGATCAATGATCCAGTTGCCGCCGGCGAGGACGCCGCTGCGGGTCGAAGTCTTATTGGCTTTCATCAAGGGGTCGCGGGAGGTCGCGGGGCGTCCACCGTGCGTAGGATAAGTGAAGGAAAACGCGCCTCTGACCGCAAGCCAATTCCCGAAGAACCTCGGGCGACGCGCCCCACCCGTGCTTGCGCTCTCGTGGTCATCATGGCTCTCTCAGCACTCATGAACAAAGTCCGTTCCAAATTTGAAGGGCTGCTGGACGAATACTTCGAGTCGTCCCTGGCCGCCCATCCCGTCGCCGCGAATTACGCCGGACTGCGCGGTGGCGAAGGCAAACTTGGACGAAGCGATTTGCACCACGAGGAGCAATGGGAGCGGCGGCGGCAAAAAACTTTGGCCGCGCTCGACTCCATCTCCCCGCGCCTGCTCACCAGCGAACAGCAACTGGATCGGCTCGCCCTGCGCAGCGAGTTGCTGGGTGAGTGCGAGGACTTTGCCCAAGCCAGCCACACCCTCGATCCCGGCGCGCTCGACACCGTGCTGGGCGTGCTGCTGCATGAATTGCAACGCGGCGAGGACGAACCGCACCGCGCCGCCACCAACCTGCGCAGCCTGCTCCGCCACACGCCGCGTCATCTCGAAGAAGCCGCGTCGCTCATTGACCGGCCCGAGCCGGTGTGGCGCAAGATCATGGTGCAGACCGCCGAGAGCGCGGGTTCGTTGTTCGAGGCGGTGGAAATCTTTCTTAAAAAATCTGCGACGCCCAAAGACGCTGCGCTCCTTGCCTCAGCCCATCGAGCTTTCAAGCAGTATCACGACACGGTCATGTCGCGCCGCCTCGCGCCGGAAGGTTCGTTTGCCATCGGGGCGACGGCGACGCAGCGCCGGGTGCGGGATGAACTGGGGTTGGATTATACGCTCGGTGAAATTGAATCGCTTGCGCTCGTCGAGGCCGGGCGCATCAATCAGTTGCTCGCCGCTGCCTGCGCTCCTTTTGGCAAGAAGGCGCAGCCGCAACAAATCATCGAAGAGGCGCGGCAGGCGTGGAACCCCGGCGATGATTTGCTCGGCCTTTATCGGCAGGAGACCACGCGCGTCGCCCAGGCTTTCAAAGCAGCGAAGGTCGTCTCGTTTCCGCCCGGCGAAACGCTGGAGGTGCGGCCCGTGCCTGACTTCATGCGGCATTTGTTTCCGACGGCGGCCTACTCGCAGCCCGGGGCCTTCGAGAAGAAACAGCGCGGCATCTTCTGGGTGAACGATCTGAGCGCGACCAAAAAAACCGAAGCTGACCAACGCGCCGAACGGCAGCAGCATTTTGGCCTCAGCCTGACCTGCGCGCACGAGGCCTATCCCGGTCATCACTTGCAATTCTGCACGGCCAACCGCCATCCGCGCCGCTGGCGCCGTCTTTTCGCCCACGCGGTTTTCTACGAGGGCTGGACGCTCTGGTGCGAGCAGATGATGGTCGATCTGCGCATCGACCGCTCGCCGTGGCTGCGCGTGCAGCAGTTGCACGATGCGCTCTGGCGCGTGCATCGCATCCTTGTCGATCTGCGTCTGCAAACGGGTCGCTACTCCTACGCCGCCGCCGTGCGCCACATGATGAAACACCTCGGCTTCACCCGCGCCCGCGCCGAGGGCGACGTGAACTGGTACACCAGTTCGCCCACCGTCCCCATGAGCTACTGGCTCGGACGGTTGGAGAACGAGCGCCTGCGCCGGCACCTCGTGGTCGGGCGTGGTTGGAGTCAGCAACGCTTCAACGACTGGCTGATCAGCTTCGGCACTTTGCCGCAGGCGTGGCTGGAGAAATACGGGCTGGATTGAGGAAACCTTTTAGCCACGAGTGAGCACAAATTAAACACAGGACGCAGGGAACAGCTAAGTGGCGTTCCTCCAGCTAAACGTCCCATCCGCGCCCCACTGCTTCGGTTGAGATCCGGCCTTTCTCGCATTCCAGACTCGCATTCTGAAATCGCCGAGGTATCACGGGACTAGGTATGATTATTGGCACCATGAATGTTCTCATCCTTCTCCGGCGGCTCGGATTCCTCAGCGTCCTCATGTTCACTCTGGTCAATGCACGCGCCGAGTTCGTGGGCACCAACGATCCGGGGCAGACCACCGTCTTCTCGTTCTCGCTCGGGGCGAGTGCGACCAACCTGTCGCTCACCGTTTCCAACAACGGCGTGGCGTTCTCGCATCTGCTGTTGCGAAAAGGTTTGCCGCCCACCGACACGGATTTTGATTTCATCGCGCACGCGGACGGGGCCGACAACCGCATCAATCTCCAGAAGCCGGAACTGATCGCCACCAATTATTTCCTCGCCGTGCGCACCCCGACGAATTCCGAGTTGCACGAGTTCGTGGTCACCTTGGCGACCAACCTGATCACGATGCGTTCGGAAACGAACCCGGTGATCAAGCCGCTGGCGGGCGTCATCACCGGGACGCTTGCGCCCGGCGCGTGGCATTACTTCCAGGTCGAAGTCGTGACGAACATCCCCGGCTGGCGGCTCGTCTTGAACGCGACGGGCGGCGGCGATCCCGATTTGTTCGTCCGCCGCGGCGCGCTGCCGAACGAATCCTCGGCGGACAAGTCGAGCCGTGATCGCAGCACGGACACAATCACGTTCACGGATGCCGAGGCGTCGCCGGGGACTTACTTCGTGGGAATTTTTCTGCCGGCCACGGCGGGTGGCAATGCGACTTACACGCTCACCACACAGCTTGGTTATCTCACGGAACTGACCTGGGACCCCGGACTCTCGCATCGCGGAACGGAAGTGTTCACGAATCAGAGCGCGACGGGCGGTGATTACTTTTTCAAAATCACGACCCAGAACCCGAACGTCGGCGTGTGGCGCACCGCGCTGAACGTGACGAGCGGCAGTGCGAAATTGTTCCTGAGCCAGTCCTCGCTGCCGGCCTCAAACAGTTTTCAGTTCGCTTCCCAGAATCTCGGATCGAACGGCTTCGTGCTGCACTCGTCGCAATTCAGCGCGGCGCAGGACTGGTTCATCCTCGTCACCGCCACGCCCGGCGCGCAGTGGACGCTCGTGACCGGCGACGCGTTCGTGCAAGACCTCGGCACGGTGACGGGCAACGGGAGCAGCGGCAGCGGCAATGTCATCATGGGCGCGGAAGGCGCGCGCTATTTCAAAACGACGATGCCGGTTGAACTGCTGGCGTGGCGGCTTTGGCTCAACGGCACGAACAAGGACATCTTCGTAAAGAAGACCGGCGCACCGCATCCGTTGAACACGGGCACTTTCGATCTCTCGCAGAACCGCCAGATGCTCGTGGTGCCGGATTACCTCGTGGGCGGTGACTTGTATTTCGTCGGCGTGTTCGGCAGTCCGGGCGAGACGATCAATCTCGACTCGCGACTGCACTCGTTCACGCCGCTGACTTTCAACACGACGACGAACTTCAGCGTGAGCGGCTTCGGCTACGCGACGTTTCGCGTGTCCGTGCCCGTCGAGCAAATCGCGTGGGAGATCAAAGCCACGCCGACCTCCGGCGATCCGAACATCGCCGTGCGCCGCAATCTCGTGCCGAACGAGAACAACAACGACGCCTTCTCCGAAGTCGCCGCGCCGACGGTGGACAGCCTCACGCTCGTGCCGCCGAATCTGAGCGACGGCACGTTCTACATCACGGTCTATGGCAGCGCGCCGTACACGGTGTCGCTCCGCAACGGCAATCCTGTCATCACGGACATCAACTATGTGGACACGCGCACGAATGACGATCCGAGCCGCGCGGGCTGGCGTTATTACCGCGTGCCGAACATCGCGCAACAACTTGGCACGCTCGGCTGGGATTTATTTTTGCAGAGCCAGCCGCCGGGGACGGAGATCGCCATTCGCCGCAACGCCGTGCCGGGCCGGTGGAATTATCGCGCGAACAACAGCCCCGACGTGAACACCGTCGGCAACGTGGACTCTTCTGGAATCGGTTTCCTGCAACGACCGGGGCATCAGGCGGACATCTGGTACGTGGGCATCTACCATCCGTTGACTGCGCTTGGCGCGTTCACGTTGCACAGCGGCGAGTTGGTGCCCGCGCCGTTGTCATTCAACACTGGCACGCAATCCTTCACCAATGTGCCGAGCGGCGAGTGGCAGTTCATCCGCGTCGATGTGCCGACCAACGCGCTCGGTTGGGACGTGCGCTTGCTGAACGTCACCAGCGGTGCGCCGAAGCTCGTGGTGCGGCGCGGTCGGTTGCCTGATTCGCTCGCGACGGTGATTGAAGGCAGCCCGCGTTATGCCTGGTATCCGTGGTCAAATCCAAGTTGGCCAAGCGGCTACCAGTGGGCGGCGGATGCGGACTGGTCGGCGCTTTATTATTCGAGCGACGGGCAGACCAACGAAAGCGGACGCGTTCTCGCGATGGGCCTGGGCAATCCTCTCGAACCGGGAACTTATTACGTCGGCGTCATTGATGGTTCAGTCGGTGCGCCGATGAACTACACCGTCCAGAGCCGCAGCATTGGTGCCGCGCTGACGATTCCTGTCACCGATCTCACCTACTCGAATGGTGTCGTGACGCGCGTCGGATTGCCGGCGCGCGAGGCGGCGTATTTCCGCGTCGTCATTCCGAGCAACGCGCCGAGCTGGCAGGTGAAACTGACGCCAACGAACGGCGAGGCGTCGCTCCTCGTGCAGAAAGATGCGCTGCCGAACGTGGTGCCGACGGAATACAATAGCGTGACTTCGCTCTACGGCGGACGACGGATGCGGAAGATCGGGAACGATCATTTCGTCCTGCTGCCGGCGAACGGCGAAAGCAATTTGCTGGCGGGCAATTACTACCTCGCCGTCGTCAGCGAAGGCAGCGCGCCCGACTATCCGCAAAGCCGCATTGGCAGCGGTTCGACCGACTACGAACTTCGCAGCCTCGGCCCGCTCGCGGTGCAAAATCTTGGCGTGCTGGCGGTGGTTGATTTGCTCCGCACCAACGCGCTCGAAGGCGGCCAGTTGCGTGCCTACCAGTTCACGGTCAGCGCGGGCACGTCCGCCGTGGAGATCAGTCTGGAGAACACGGTTGGCAATCCAGTTCTTGCGGCCACGCCCGGAGGTTTGCCCCGCGCGAATACGAGTTGCTGTAGCATCTTCGACGCGTATGGCAGCGACGGCGGGCAGAACGACCTGCGGCAGGAGACAGCCGCAGTCGTCACGTTCGCGAATCCCGCGCCCGGCACCTACAGCGTCATTGTCAAAGCGGCGTCAGTGAGCGGCAATTTCGCCGACGCCTCCTATGTTCTGCGCGTGCGGAAAAAATCGCCGACCACGGTGAGCTTCGACGGCGGTGCGAGCGTGGTGGCCAATCAGCGCGCGGGCAGTTGGAATTATTTTCGCGTGGTGGTGCCGACGAACATCCTCGGCTGGAATGTGCGGCTAACCAACGTCACGAGCGGGTTGCCTCGGCTCGTGGTTTGCCGCGATCTGCTGCCGGATTTTCTCGTCACGCACGCCCGCGTCCCAGACTGTCCTGCCTGTTACCAGTGGTACTACCAGTGGGCCACGACCAACTGGCCGAGCGGCTACCAATGGGCGGCGGATTACGACTGGACCGCGCGGCCTTTCCCCCCCGACGGGCAGATCTATCATACCGGGCGCATCCTCGCGATGGGCGTCGGCAATCCGCTCGAACCGGGCACCTACATCGTCGGCGTGAGTTCGCTCTTGGATGGTGATCCGCTGAGTTACACCTTGGTCAGCCGGGGCATCGGAGCGGGCCAGTCGATTCCCGTGACCGAACTGCCGTTCGCCGCCACGAACCTTTCCGTGATGGCGCTGCCGGCGCGCGAAGCGGCCTACTATCATGTGGTCGTGCCGGCGAACTCCGCTGGCTGGAAGCTCAAACTGCGTGCGGACTCTGGTGAATCGCTCCTGATCGCGCAGCAACTGGCGCTGCCGAACGTCTTCGCGGACAACAATCACGTGGTGCCGTTTTTTCCGTACGGTGCGGGCGGGCGCAAAATGCAGAAGAGCGGCGACGAACAGTTCGTGGTGCTGCCGCTCAATGGAACCAACCAGTTGTCGCCGGGCGATTATTACCTCGCGGTGGTGAGCGAGGGACAGAACCCGAATGGTCCGTTCATCGGCGAGGGCAGCAGTGATTACACCCTGCAAAACATCGGCGAACTGCCCGTCGATGATCTCGGCCTGGTCGGCGGGGGCGAAGTCACGCGCGCCCATTCGCTCGAAGGCGGTGAGCTGCGCGCCTATCGCTTCACGGTGCCGGAGGGAGTCGAGAGCGTGCAGATTCAACTGACGGATCGCATCGGCAATCCCGTCCTGTCGGTGCGCGCGGGCGAGGCGTTTCCGAACCGGGAATACTACGACTACACGTTGCTGGACTTCTACGGCGTCGATGGTGGGCAGCTTCCGGGCCGAATCGAGGATGATAATTCGATCACCATCGCCAGTCCGGCGGCCGGCACGTACAGCCTGATCGTCAAAGCCACGGAATTTTTGAACGCCTCGTACACGCTGCACATCCAGGCGGTGGCGACGCAGCCGCTGGCCTTCGATGGCGGCACCGCGACCATCGTCGCCCAGGCGCCCGATGGCTGGAGATATTTTCGCGTGGAAGTCCCGACGAACGCGCTCGGCTGGGACGTGCGTTTGACGGAAGTGAGCAGCGGCAGTCCGCGCCTCATCGTGCGACGCGACTCGCCGCCGGATGCCTTGGCCACGAGCGGTGGCGACACCTGGTACTATGGGCCGTTCACCGCCACGAATTGGCCGGCGGGTTTTCGTCTGGCGGCGGGTTACGACTGGACGGCGCGGCCCCAGTCGTCCGACGGCAGCATTGATGAGAGCGGGCGCATCCTCGCGATGGGGTTGGGCAATCCGGTGGAGCCGGGCACCTACATCGTGGGCGTGATCAACCAGGCGGCGAGCGCGCCAATGACCTACACGATTCGTAGCCGGGGCATTGGCGAGGGAATGTCGATTCCGGTCGTGGATGTGAATTACGCGAACGGCTCCGCGACGAACAGCGGACTCGTCGCGCGCGAGGCGGCGTACTATCGCATCGTGGTTCCATCGAACGCGCCGAGCCTGTGGCTCGATCTGTTGCCGGACAACGGGGAGGCATTGATGATGGTGCAACAAACCGTGTTGCCATCTGTGGGGACGACGTATGGCCGGGTGTTGTATCCGCCGGTGTATTACTTTGGCAGCGGCGGCCGCAAGATGCAGAAGAGCGGCCACGAGCATTTCGTTTTGCTGCCCGAGCAAGGACAGGATTTCATTCCCGCTGGCGCGTACTTCGTCGCCGCCGTGAGCGAAGGAGTGAATCCCAGCGGCGCGCGGATTGGAGAAGGCAGCAGCAGCTACGTGTTGCAGAGCCGGGGCGCGCTGCCCGTGGACAATCTCGGAGCCGTGACCCAGGCCGGTGTGGCGCGGACCAATGCTCTCGAAGCGGGAGAATTTCGCGCGTTCCAATTCACCATCCCGGCGGGCGTCTCGAACGTCGAGGTGAGCCTGACCGACCGCGTGGGCAGTCCCGCGATGGCGGTTCACGCCGGGACGCGCATCCCGAACCGCTATTGGTATTACGACGGGGCCACGATTTTTGATGACTATGGCGTGGATGGCGGCGATCAGCAGGGTCGCAAGGAAGGCGAGAGCTTCATCACGCTGCCGAATCCGACCAACGGACTTTACACGCTGGCCGTGAAGGCGCGCTCGGAGAACAACGAGACTGTTTTTCACGACGCGAGCTACAGGTTGCGGGTGCGGGAAATTCCCATTCTCAATTTGAACTTCAGCGCGGCGTTCAACACCAACGGATTGAGCAACGCCGTGTATGTGTTGCTCGCGGACGATCAGCGCGCGTTCTATCGCGTCGTCGTGCCGGCCACGGACGGCGGCCTGCCGGTGGTCGGATGGAAACTTGATCTCAATGTCCTGCAAGGCAGCGCGTCGGTGCGGGTGCGGAAAGACGCGCTGCCGGCGGATGGCAACATTGAAACGTCCACGTTCGTCACGTCGCAGGCGATCATCGTGCCGCCCTTCCTCACGCCCGGAACATGGTTCGTGGAAGTGCGCGGCAGCGGCTCGACGGACGCCACGCTCACCAGCAGCGCGCTGCCGATGGAGCGAAGCTGGACGATGTTTATGAACGGCCAGACCAACCGCCCGCCGGGACTCGCCGCGCCGGAATTCGGCGACAGCGGCACGCGCACGAACGGAGTTTTGTTGCCCGGCGATCACGGCATCGATCTCGCGCAGGGCAAGCTCCACTACTATCTGGTGCAGGTGCCGACGAACAATCCCGGCGTGCTGCGTGTGCAGTTGGAAGCGATCAGCGGCGTGCCGAATCTTTACATCCGCACCAGCGCGCCGCCCACCCTGGTTCATGCGCCGTACTACGAACGCGCCCTGGTCACCACCGGAACGGAATACGCCAACCTCGTGCCGCCCCCCGGACGTTACTGGACGGAGCTGACGCCGGGACCGTGGTATCTCGCCGTGTCCGCCGGAGGCAACGCGAACGTGCGTTATCGCCTGCGCGTTTCCACCGGCGGGCCGGTCGTGCAAGACCTCGCGCTGAACGGCGGCGGCTTCACGAACCAGATTCTCGCAGCGGGCGACTGGCGTTATTACCGCGTGGCGGTGCCGAGCAACGCGCCGGCGAACTGGAACATCAATTTCCAGCAACAAGTCGGCGACGTGCAGATGTTCGTGCGCGACACCGTGCCGCCAGGGCAGGGCGTGCCCGATGATAACTACAATCCCGTCATCGACTGGCGGCTCGATTACAAGAACCACGGGCCGTATCCGAGCTTCGACGCGCCGGGTGATCACACCTTCGCGCTGCCGCCGGTGCGGCCCGGCGAGATTTACTACTTTGGATTCCTCGCCGTGAACGACGCGACCTTCTCCGTCAGTTCCAGCACGAGTGGCAGCGTTCTGTTCCCGTTGATCAATTTCTCTGGCGGCACCACGACCAACGTGCTTGCACCCAGCGCCGCGCTGACCTACCGCATCAACGTGCCCGCCGACGCGGCTCGCTGGCAGCACGCGGCGGTGCATTCCGATCAAGTCGTTTTGTTTTTGGAACAAGGCACCGTGCCATGGTCGTCACTCGGTTACTATCCGCCCCAGCACTGGCGCAGCTACGGCCCGGACAGCGTGCTCGACCAATGGCTGCTGTATCCAAACGGCTGGCCGTGGGTGCCGGGCGAATTTTATTTCCTCACCGTCACGAACCTGTCCGCGTCACCGCAGCCATTCAGTTTCACGATGTCCGGTTCGAACACAAACTTTGATGGCGATGGCGACGGGATGGCGGATGCCTGGGAGTTCCGGCACTTCGGCGGCCTCGCTTACGATGGCAACGGCGATCAGGATCACGACGGCCTGAGCGACCTGCGCGAGTTCCAGCTTGGCACCGATCCGCTGGATGCGCGATCCCCCGGCCGTTTCATCGCCCGACTGCCGGGCGATGGCTCCATTGAATTGCGCTATGACGGCGAGCCGGCCCGACAGTATCGCATCGAGGTGAGCACGAACCTGCTGAACTGGACGACGCTGACCAATGTGGTGCCTGCCTACGACCCGTTGATCCTCCACGACGATATTCTGACGCGCCCGCACCGCTTCTATCGCGCGGTGCGGCTGCCGTGAATTGGGACGGGCGCTCCTCGGGAAATGCTGGGCGCGTGATTGATCCCCCGGGAATTTTTGCCTTCCGGGGCGGCAGCGCTTCTGTCCTTCAGCGGGGCCCCGGCGCTTCCAAAATCATCCGCTGGCGTGAGTAGTCAAAGATGACTTTGAAATGGCGGAGCGCGCCGATGCCGATGTGTCCGGCCAGTCCGGGATCAACGGGTGAACCTTCGAGGAAAAAATCCGTCTGCGGTTTCTCAATTTTTGCTCCGCCCAGTTGCAACTCCGGGAGATGGCCGCTGCGCGTTTTGACGCCCCCACCCACGCCAAACTTTCCGCCCGCTCTGGTCTCGGAGTCGCCGAGCAAATGATTCGCCGCGATGAAGTCATGCCCCAGGCACACGCCGCTGTCGCAGCCGGTGTCGATCTCGAACTCGCCATGCACGGGCTGCCCGTTGGTGCCGTTGATGGTGGCGCTGACCGTCGGAGTGCTGGAGCGGCGGAAGCGCAGCGGGATAATTTCGCCGGAGCCGGGGTAGTGAAAATTCGTCGGCGAATAGAGCGTGAGCTGGGCGCGCTGGAAATCAATCGCCACGACGAACTGCCGGAACACACCCGAGCCGAGGATGCCATCGCGCCGGCGGCGACTGACTCCGTCGCGTGCTGCGCCCACGCGGCGCGGAGAGTATTTCGCGGCGCCCAGTTCAAACGCCGCACCCTCGTAGGTCGGCGCGCGTTCCTCGCCCGCGATGCCGTTGATCGTGATTTCGCCCGCGCGCCGGAGTTGCAGCATCTCCACCAACTCGGGATGCACCATCGTCATCGTGTAGCCCGTATCGAGGAGGAAGGAGAGCTTGTTCGTGCCATTGAGGCTGACCGGCACCATGACGCGATCCCGCGCGACGGAAATTGGGATGACCGCGATGGGATCATTCGTCGCCCGCGCCGTGAAAACAAAACCGACCAGCGCAATCGCGAGGAGGACTGGACCGGATGCTTTCATAACGCAAAAGGGTTCACCCCGCCACGGCCCCGGTGCAACTGCTGCCCGCGCCCGCCGTGCAGGCCAGGCAATGCACGCCGGTCGCGATGGCGCGGTTCTCCAAATACTCCGGCGTCACGTCCCACAAATTCAGCGGTGCGCCATTGCGAAGCTGCATCCCAAGCATCTGGTTGAAGTCACAGTCGAAGAGTTCGCCGCCATAACCCACGCTGAGGGTCGATCGGCACATCAGCCCGTCCACGGTGGAAGGATTGAAAGCGTTGGCCAGCACGTCGAGGTATTCGTCCCACTTGCCCTGCTTGCGCAAATCTTCGGCGAAGCGGGCGATGGGCTGGTTGGTGATGGTGAAGAGCTGGTTGAAGACGATGCCGAATTCGCGTTGCAACGCCTCCTTGTAGTCGGCTTCAAGCTCGGCCTGCGGGCCGGGCAGATTCGCGCCGAGCGGATTATAGACGAGATGAAGCGGAAGCTTCGTGCCGTAGCCGACGGCGTTCAGTTTCTTCAGCGCCGCAATGCTTTTCTCAAACACGCCATTGCCGCGCTGCTTGTTCACGTTGCCGGGCGTGTAGCAGGGCAGGGAGGCGACGACCTCGACTTCGTGGCGGGCCAAATACTCCGGCAGCCACGCGAACGCAGGCTCCTCGATGATGGTGAGGTTGTTGCG
>JAYVWQ010000415.1:0-3831 GCA_043785945.1 Akkermansia sp. | reverse complement strand
CGCGGCAGCGCCGCCCTACCACGATGGGGTAGGGCAAAGCTGCTGCTTTGCCCAAACTTGTTCTGCGCAACTTTGATCTGTGCGCATGGGTGGAGCGGTGGGCATGGGCAGCGGACGGCGTTGGGGGCAAAGAGAAAGGCCGGACAACAGGTCCGGCCTTTTCACACACATGCTGAACGGAGAACAAATCACGCGCAGCAACAACAGGGTTAAATTACCGTGGTTCCCCGACCCCACCAGTCCCCAGAACTGGGGACGGCTCAACGGCTCAAGTAATTCGGGAAGAGGGGGAACAGGCTTGTCGGGAGCGGGTCACCGATCTCGCCTATGGGAAATCGGCGTTCCACATTGCAACCCCACCGCAGGAAGTGTGCGCTTGCGTCGGGCGGGCGGCGTGTCCAGCATCCGGCCCACTAAGCCATGAAACTGATTGCCCGCTTCACTCTCGCTGCCGCGCTCGCGCTGGTCTTCACATTCACCACTGTCTCGCACGCCGCCTCGCTGGACATCCCGGCGACGGATGACGGGCTGCCGGGCGCGGGGCCGATTCGCCGCGCGGAGTGGTTTCAGAAAACGTGGTCGGGCCGGCGCCATGCCTGGGCCAAGCGCGCGCAGCAGGATCAGGGCGCGTTGGTGTTCCTCGGCGATTCCATCACGCAGAGCTGGGGCGACAACATGGGCGGCGCGTTCCCCGGCGTGAAGGTGGCGAATCGCGGCATCAGCGGCGACACCACGCGCGGCGTGCTCATTCGCTTGCAGGAAGACGTGCTGGACCTGCATCCCGCCGGGGTGGTGCTGCTCATTGGCACGAATGATTTGGAGGAGAAAGCCGATCCCGAAACCATCGCCGGGAATTTGAAGCTCATTCTGGCCGCGCTCAAGCAGTCCAACCCGAAGATGCCGATTATTCTCTGCCAGGTGTTTCCCAGCTCTGCCTCGATGAGCCGTCCGTCCGATAAGATTCAGAAGATCAACCAGCTCTACGCCGCCGCCGTGAAGGGCGACGCGCAGGTGACGTTCATCGAGACGCATACGCTCTTTGCGAATGCGCAGGGCGATGCGAAGAAGAACGAGTTTCCCGATCTGCTGCATCCGAACAAGGCGGGCTACGCGAAGTGGGCGGCGGCGATTCGCCCCGTGCTCGAAACGCTGGGACTCGTCCAGGTCGCGCCGGATACTTTCACGCCGGAGCCGGGCTTCACGAGCCTGTTCAACGGCAAAGACCTGACCGGCTGGGGCTACAAGACGAACAACTTCGACGGCCAGACGCAGAGCAGCGAAGGTCGCTACGTGGCGAAGAACAAACGCCTCATCGTAACCACGCCGCCGGAGGGCCGGAAAATCGCGCAGCTCTGGACCACGAAATCCTTCCCGAAAGACTTCGTGCTCAAGCTGGAGTTTCGCGCCACGCCCAATGCGGACAGCGGCGTGTTCATCCGCCAGCCCCAGCTCCAATGCCGCGACTACCTCCTCGCCGGTCCCTACACCAACCTCACGCAATACAAAGCGGGCGACTGGAATGAGATGATCGTGGCCGTGACCAACAACGTGGGCTACTGCACCTGCAACGGCGAAGTGCTGAACGCCGCCCTGAAAGTTCCGGCGACCGGCGGCATCGGGCTGGAAGGGGATCGCGGGCAGATGGAATACCGTCGCCTCCGTTTGCAGGAACTGCCTTGAAGCAGGCTCGTCAAATTTTCCGAAGGCCTCCTGGTCGTCTCACCTCGGCGAGACGGCACCGACGAGAGAGACCGCGACTGAAAGCCAGCGAGGATCTTTGATTGTAACTCTTGTTCAAACCAGCTTGGCTGGGGCCGAACAACAACTGGAAATTATTATGGCCAAAGGAAATAGAAGTCAGAAAAAGGAAATCAGGAAGCCGAAGAAGGAGAAGCCCAAGGCGGCACCCGCAACCTCGCGCAAGGTTTCCTGAAGGGTTCGTGCCGAGGATCGGGCCGCTGAGTGGCGCACCTTAATCAAGAACGGCCGCACGAAGTTTTGGGTCAGGAAGTGTCGAGTGCATCTCGGCATTGTTCTTAAATACGGACTCTCGGACTCCCTCTCCCCGCAGCGGAGCGCGGGGAGAGGGTTGGGGAGAGGGGGCGCGTGCGCACCCCAGCTTTCAAACCGACGCCCCAAACAGCGCCGCCATGTTCTCCGCTTGCGCCACGGCCCGTCCCCCTGCCAGCACCGGTTCTAATTGGCCTCCGCGCCATTGCCGCAGGCGATAGAGCGTGGCGAAGGTGAAATCGGGGGCCGCGCCTCCCTGACCGCCCACCAGTTCCGCGCCGCGCCGCACGTTGTCCACCATCCACGCCGGCAGCGAGAGGTGATAGGGGTTCCGCTGCACCTCGCCGACATGGTAGGTCAGGGCCGTGATCAGGTCGCCCAGATCGTGCGCGCTGATTTCCACCATCAAGTTGGGTGAAGTCATCGCGCCCCAAAACTCCGTCTCCACGACATGGCATTGGAAATCCGCCGGGAGTGTTTTGAGCGCATCCATGACCAGATGGTGCGTGCCGATGTGCGAGCTGTTCCAGTCCGCGTCGTGCGGGAAAAGAATCACGCGCGGGCGATGCCGCAAGAGCAGGTCCGCGATGACCTGCACGTTTTGCGCCCAGTGGGCCGGTTCCTGCGCGCGCGCTTTCGCGTTCACCTTTTCCAAGCCGTTCGGCGCGGTCTGGATCAGGCCGAAGCCGATGCACTCGCAGCACGCGCGCAGTTCCGCGAGCCGCTCCGCCTGCCGCGCGGGATTGCTGCCCTGCGTGACCGCGACGTTCACGACGTTCCATTGGGCTTCCCGCAACAGGCGCAGGGCCAGCCCGCCAATGATGACCTCGTCATCCGGGTGCGGCGAAAAAATCAACGCCGTCGTCGCATCCGGCTCGACGGTAGGGCGCGGGCAGTTGGCAAAGCCACCAAGCGGCCAGGTCTTGCCTTCCTCGGCGAACCGCGCGAGGGCGGAAACGAATTGATGGTAGGGGTTCATAATTTTCATCCGTGGCTCAAATACTGTTTCTAATCTGCGGCAGACTCGCCGCCGCCACCGCTTGGCCGTGGCGTTTGTCCTGCTCGTCCGGGACATGGAAGGCAGTGCGTGCGCTGAGTTGAGGGAACTCCACGCCGAGCACTTCCTTCGCGCCTTCAATGATGATGTCACCGCCCGCGCCGCTCGTGACACGTCCCAGGATCAGCACATGGTCGAAGTCATAGAAGTCCGCGTAGTGCGCGATGGCGTAGCCGAGGTAGGTGCCGATGGTCTGGTAAATCTTCCTCGCCCGTTCATCGCCTTGCGCCATGAGAGCCTGAACGTGTTTCAGCTTTTCGGGCAAGGGCAGCTTGTCATCCACCTCAATGCCCGCCGGAGCGATCAGTCGCCCCACGGCTTGTTGGGAAAAATACTGCGCGCCTACGCCATAGTCGCCGCTCCATTCGTCGCAGGGCGCGGCGGGATGATAATCCACCGGGGCGAAGGCGAGTTCATTGAGCCAGGAGGTGATGCTGCCCTCACGCGTGACGTAACCGGCGGCGAGGCTCGTGCCGAGCGCCAGGCCGAGCACGGCGTTTTTCCCGAGCGACATGGAGGCGGCGAGCGCGGTCACCTCGCCGTCGTTCACGACTTCCATCGGCACGCCGCCCATGGCGCGCTGCACCTCGAAGAACAAATCCTTCACTCGCTTGTTGAAGAGATCGGCGGGCACGCCGCGAAAGAGCGACGCGACCTTCACGCGGCTGTTCACATACACCCCGGCGGAGCTGCCGCCGATGGCATCAATGCGCGGCAGATGCGCGGCGGCTTTCCGCAGCGAATCCATGAGGCCATCGAAGTGA
>JAYVWQ010000414.1:0-10722 GCA_043785945.1 Akkermansia sp. | reverse complement strand
TGAACCCGGCTTTCAAGAAGGACACGTTCACTTTTGTTCGCATCAAGTACAGCGTGGATGGGGCGCACGGCTACGGCAAAACGGAACACCGCTGGGCCATTGATTTTCCGGCCAGCGATTTGGACCTCTCCTTCCGCCTCCAGCAGATGACCTCGATGAAGGTCGATCCAGACGGGCGCGTTTTGAAGATCACGGACAAGGATTTGAAGGAGTACCCGTTCATCTACATCGTGGAGCCCGGGCGGCTGACTTTCACGGAGGAGGAACTGCCCATCCTGAGAAAGTATCTGCTTAACGGCGGCTTCCTGATGTTCGACGATTTCTGGGGCGAGCGGGAATGGGGGTGGTTTCACATTGAGATCAAGCGCCTCTTCCCCGACCGGGAGCCGGTGGATTTGCCGGAGAGCCATCCGATCTTTCACACCGTTTTCAACCTGACTGAGAAGCCGCAAGTGCCGGGCCTGGAGTCGGCGCTGGCGGGCCGGACGCATGACAAGGGAGCCGACGCCGAAGAGGTCCACTACCGGGGCATCTCCGACGACAAGGGACGGCTGATGGTCCTCATCTGCCACAACACCGATCTGGGCGACGGCTGGGAACGCGAAGGGGCCAACGAGGATTATTTCCGCGACTACTCAGAGAAGAAGGCGTTCCCGATGGGCATCAATATCATCGTGTATGCGATGACGCATTGAGCCAGACGGCTGATGGCAGGAGCGCGGATTCAATCTTGAACAAAGGCCGGGCGGGCGAGTCTAGTTCCACCTCACACATGACACATGGCGAAGGGTTCTAAAAAAATGTTCTGGATCATTCCGGTGGTGCTGCTGGCGGTGGTCATTCAACTGGGCGCGCTGGGGGCTGTGTTCTTTGGGTTGATGCGGTCCCGGGCCGTGCAGTTCACCCCACCAAACCAGCCCGTCACCCAGCAGGAGCGGCGCAACTTTCAACCGCCGCCGGCCAACCGCCGTGTTCCCGCGCCGCTGAACGGCGGCATCAAAAACGCCGCCGCCCTGAAGAAAGCCAAACCGACCGGCCCGCGCGCCGAGCCGCCGCAGTTCTCCAAGACCGGCGGGATTTACACGAACGCCGTGACGGTGGAGCTAAAGTCGAAATCAAAAAAAGCGATCATCCGCTACACGCTGGATGGCTCCGCTCCGGGGGAACAGTCGCCGATCTACAAGACCCCGATTCTGCTACCGCAGACCATGCTGCTGCGCGCCGCTTGTTTTGAAACGAACCTCGCCCCGAGCCTCTCCATTTCGCACAGCTACACTTTGATCGACGATGATCTGATCCGCTTCACTTCCAATCTGCCCGTCGTGGTCATCGACCTCTACAGCCAGCGGTTGAACTACTACGATTATGTGCCCGGCTCGGTGCGGTTCCTCACTCCGACCGGCGGGCGCACGCAGTTGCTGGGACCGGCGGAGTATGATGGTCACGCCGACCTCAAGCGGCGCGGCTACAGTTCGCTGCGATTCCCCAAATCTTCCTACACGATCAAGATGCGGAACGACGACGGGGACAAGGTGAAGTCTGCTCTCTACGGCATGCCCGCCGATTCGGACTGGGTGCTCTATGCGCCTTACTCGGACAAGACGATGCTGCGCGACGTGCTGGGCTATGAGATGAGCCGGGCCATGGGGCACTATGCACCGCGCACGCGCCTGGTCGAAGTATTCGCCCACACTGGCAACGGCAAACTCACCTATCGCGATTACGCCGGCGTCTATGTGCTGGCGGAGAAAATCAAACGCGGCAAGGAACGCGTGGACATCGACAAGCTGCGCCCGGAAGACACGACCGCGCCCGAGATCACGGGCGGCTACATCCTCAAGCGCGACCACGGCGCTTCCAACGGTAACAACAATCGCGGACGCGGCGGCGGTTCGCCCCCGCGTCCGGCCAATGACGGAACAGGCTTCATCACGCCGCGCGGGTTGCATTTGTTTTACGCCGAGCCGGACGAGGAGGAGTTGAACGACGCGCAGAGGAAATGGGTGGGGCGCTACATGGCGGATTTCGAGCGCGCCCTCTACTCGGTCAATTTCAGCAATCCCACCAACGGTTACGCCAAGTATCTCGATGTCGCAGCGTTCATTGATTACTTCTGGCTGGTCGAGTTCACGCGCAACGTGGACGGCTTCCGCTACAGCTCTTTTTTCCACATTCCGCGCGGCGGCAAAATCACGATGGGTCCGGCCTGGGACTGGAACCTGAGCTTTGGCAACGCGGACTACTACGATGCCTACGAAACGTCGGGCTGGTATTACGAGAATCTGCGCGACACGGAAATTTCCTGGATTTACCGGCTGCGCGAAGACCCGGACTTCATGCAGCGCGCCACTGACCGCTGGGCCGAACTGCGGCGTGGGGTGTTTGCTTCGGAGAAAATGGTCCGGCAGGTCGATGACTGGCGCGCGCAGTTGGAGGAAGCGCAGGTCCGCAACTTCCGCCGCTGGCCCATCATGGGCCGCGAGGTGACGCCCAACTATTTCGTCGGCCAGAATTACGCCCAGGAAATCGACTGGATGAAGAAGTGGATGAAGGATCGGGCCACCTGGATTGACCGGCAGTTCCCCGTCACGCCCACGCTCTCCGAGAAATCGGGAGCGGTGGCGTCGGGTACCAAGCTGACTCTGACGGGCGGGTCCGGCGAGATGACCTACACCCTCGACGGCACAGATCCGCGCGCGGCGGGCGGAGGAAAATCTGCTGCGGCCCAAGTCTATAAAGCACCGCTGACCATCGACAAGGCCGTGAAGGTGACGGCCCGGCTCCATCGCGGCGACCTGTGGAGCGCGCCCGTCACGGCGACCTTCAGCCCCACGGGAGCAGCGGCGGCGAAGAAGTGAGAGCGGAGAGGTTGGCTGTCCGACATGGATTTGAACCATGACTGGGTGAGTCAAAGTCACCTGTGCTACCATTACACCATCGGACAAGAGGGGCGGAAGTTATCGCCCGTTGGATGAGCTGCAAAGAAAAAGTTGCGCAAGGTTCATTTAAGTTTCTTGCGGCGCGGAGGTGGCAACTTCCTGTTCTGGTTCCAAGTTGAATCCAATTGCAGCAGGAGTTTTTCTCGGGCCGCCTGTTCAATTTCTCGTGAATGCCGTTGCTCCAACGCGAGCAGTTTCAAGGCTTCTTCCAAGTCCCGGACGCGATCTTCCAAACGTCGGATGGTGGTGCGGTGCTCCTCCAACTCCTGCGCCATGCCGAAGAAAGCCAGCACCCATCCGGCGAATGTTTTCCACATGGCTCAGGTGCCTTGAAGGATGGCTCTGACCTCGGCGACGATGCTGGTGGCTGGAGCCTGGCGGCGGGCATGACGAGTGCGTTCGCTGGCGAGCCGTTTGAGAATGCGGTTGGTCTCCGTGAGATAATGCTCCGCCTGAGCCCGGTAATGGGCGTCGCGGTCGGTTGACTCCAATGCTGCTGCTTTGCTCATGGCGTGAAGTTATCAGTTCGGTCTCCCGATTCAACATTCTCTTCTCTCGTCCCGCTTCACCGCGGGTGGCGGAGCGGAGCAAAGAAAATTTTGCCTTCGCTTGATTCAAAAAGGCCCGCGCCTATGCTCTGCGGCCATGTTTCGTAATTTCGTTTTGACCATCATTCTGGTTCTGGCCGCCGACAATCCGTTGCGCGCCGCCCAGTTCGTCACGGACACCAACGCGAGCGCGCGCAAGGTTGCGCCCGCCTCGAACGAGGGTGAAGCTGCCATCAAACGATTCCGCGTGCCCAAGGGTTTCAAGGTCGAGCTGTTCGCCGCCGAACCGTTGCTGGCCAACCCGGTCGCTTTCACCATCGACGAGCAGGGCCGTTTCTACGTGGCCGAGACCTTTCGTCTGCACTCCGGGGTCACGGACATTCGCGGCCACATGGACTGGCTGGATGAGGAACTCGCCAGCACCTCGGTGAACGAGCGCGTGGAAATCATGAAGCGGCACGAGGGCAAGCGCATCGCTGATTACGAGAAAGAGGAGGATCGCGTGCGCCTGGTTTGGGACAGCAATGGCGATGGCAAGGCCGACAAGTCCACGGTCTTCTCCGGGGGGTTCAACGGCGTGGCTGAAGGAATCGGGGCCGGAGTGCTGGCCCATCGCGGCGACATTTATTATGCCGACATTCCGAACCTCTGGCTCCTGCGCGACAACAACAAGGACGGCGTGGCCGAGTCGAAGAAGTCGCTGGCCTACGGCTTCGGAGTGCGCGCCGGTTTCCTGGGGCATGACCTGCACGGGCTGCGCATCGGACCGGACGGACGGTTGTATTTCACCATTGGAGACCGGGGCGCGCATGTGGTGAACAAGGAGGGACGAGTGATCGCGAACCATGAGGAGGGCGCGGTTTATCGCTGCAATCTTGACGGATCTGAGTTGGAGATTTTCGCGCGCGGGCTGCGCAACCCGCAAGAACTGGCCTTCGACGCCTACGGCAATCTCTGGACCGGCGACAACAATTCCGACGGCGGCGATCCCGCGCGCTGGGTTTACGTGGTCGAGGGCGGCGACAGTGGCTGGCGTGTGGGCTACCAGTTCTTGACCCAGCCGAACGCGCGCGGCGTATGGCTGGGCGAGCGCATGTGTTATCCGCAATTTCCCGGGCAGGCGGGCTTCATGCTGCCGCCCATCGCCAACATCGGGAACGGCCCGTCCGGCCTCTCGTACTATCCCGGCCTCGGTTTGCCGGACCGCTACTCAAACCATTTTTTCCTCTGTGACTTTCGCGGCAGCACGGGCAGCGGCGTTCATTCCTTCGGCGTGAAACCCAAGGGCGCGGGCTTCGAGGTCACGGACTTGCACCAGTTCCTGTGGGAAGTGCTCGTGACCGATGGCGACTTTGGCTACGACGGCAGCTTTTATATTTCTGACTGGGTGCAGGGTTGGAACAAGACGGGCAAGGGTCGCATCTACCGCGTGACCAATCCGGAATTTGCCGGCACCCGGGCCGTTCGGGACACGAAGGAGATTTTTGCCCGCGGCTTCAATCGGCTGCCGCTGGCGCGCTTGACCGCGCTGCTCAGTCATCCGGACATGCGCGTGCGGCAGGAGGCGCAGTTCTCCATCGTGGATCAGGGCGGGGTGATGGCGGCGCTCACCTTCTCGAAGATCGCGCGCACGAATGTGAATCAGTTCGCCCGGTTCCATGCCATCTGGGGGCTGGGGCAGGTGGCCCGTTACTCCGAGATGGCGGTGTCGGCGTTGAACAATCTCCTGGAAGACCAGGACGCTGAAATTCGGGCCCAGGCCGCGCGCGCACTGGGCAGTGCGCAGGTCGGCCATGCCCGGATGCTCGGGCAATTGCTCGGAGACGAAAGCCCCCGCGTTCGTTACTTCGCCGCGCAGGCGTTGGGAAAAATTGGCGTGGGCGAAAATCTCGAACCGGTCTTGAACATGGTGCGCGCCAATGGCGATCACGATGTTTATCTGCGGCACGCGGGCGTCATGGCCATCACCGGCATCCTGCGCCGCACCCACGCCGAACCAGGCACGACGGCTGCCCCCACGCCGGACACGGACTCGGTGGCGGCGATGTTCGATGATGCGATGGTCGACTCATCAGAGTCCGTGCGCATGGCGGCGCTGCTGGCTTTGCGGCGGATTGAATCGCCGCTCATCGCGGAATTTCTCCAGGACTCGAACGTTCTGCTCGTCGCGGAGGCGGCGCGGGCCATCAACGATCTCCCCATCACCAACGCCATGCCTCAACTCGCCGCGCTGATTGACCGGGCGGATCAACTGGCGGCTTTTCCCGCCGGGGACGCGGAGAAACCCGGCCCGCGCCACGGCGTCATCCGCCGCGTGCTCAATGCCAATTACCGCGTGGGGGCCGCGACCAATGCCGCCGCGCTGGCGCATTTTGCCGCCGACAGTGCTGCGTCGGAAACCTTGCGTGCCGAGGCTCTCACCTTGCTCGGCGAATGGGAAACGCCCTCCGGTCGCGACCGCATTACCGGTCTCTGGCGTCCGCTCGCGCCGCGTGATCCACAAATGGCTGCCGAGGCGTTGCAGCCGCACCTCGGCGAGTTGCTATCCAGCCCCTCCAACCCGATCAAACTCGCCGCGACCAAGGTGGCCGGCCGGTTGAACATTCAGGCGGCGGGTGCGTCGCCCCTCGCTCTCGTCAGCGACACCAAGGCTGCGTCCAATCTCCGCGTCGAGGCGCTCAAGTCGATGGCGCACAACCACGACGAGAAGCTGGAGGAAGCCGTGCGTCTCGCGCTGGCGGACAGCGATGAGGCGCTGCGCAAGGAGGCGACGAAAATTCAGGCGCAAATGCAACCGAATGACGCGCTGGCCCATCTGGTCCTGACGCTCGACAAAGGTTCGATCAGTGAAAAACAAAATGCCTTCGCCACCCTCGGCACGCTGCCGGGCGCGGAAGTGGATGCAGTGCTGGCGCAATGGCTCGAAAAGCTGCTGGCCAAACAGGTGGCCCCGGAAGTGACGCTCGATCTGCTCGACGCCTCCACCAAACGCGACGCGCACGAAGTCAAAGACCGCCTGCGCAAGTTTGAAAACGCCCGCCCGGCGGCGGATGATTTGCGCGGCTACCGCGAGTGCCTGGTGGGCGGTGATGCCGAGGAGGGCAAAAAAGTGTTCTTGGAAAAAGTCGAAGCCTCCTGCGTGCGCTGTCACAAGTACAACGGCGAAGGCGGCGAGGTCGGTCCGGAGGTGACCGGAATCGGCTCGCGCCGGGATCGTAATTATATTTTGGAATCCCTAGTGTTCCCCAACAAACAGATCGCCCAAGGGTTTGAAAGCGTGACCGTGCTGCTGAAAAATGGAACGGCCTACGCCGGACAGTTGAAGCGCGAAACCCCGGACTTGCTGGAAATCAATTCCCCTGAAGACGGACTGCTCAAGATCAAGAAGTCGGACATCAAGACCCGTGAGCGCGGCCTGTCCGGGATGCCGGAGGAGTTGCGACAGGTTTTGTCGCGGCAAGACCTGCGCAACCTCGTCGAGTTCCTCGCCCAATCGAAGGACGGCGCGACGGCGAAGTGAAAGTCGGTCCGCGACCGTTGTGACGGAAAACTCCAAAAAGCGCGTGCGGGTTTGAACCGCGTTCATTAGGCTGCAATCCAATGAACCCAATCACCACAGAGCTGGTGCGCGATCAGGTGGCGGCGGTCGTCGAGCAAGTCGTGGCTCAGACGCCCGTCTCGGACATCCACACGCACCTCTACGATCCGGCGTTTGGTGAATTGCTGCTTTGGGGCATCGACGAGTTGCTCGTCTATCACTACCTCGTGGCCGAGAATTTCCGTTACCTCGACATGCCGTTTGCCAATTTCTGGGAACTGCCCAAGACGCGGCAGGCGGAGATGATTTGGGATTCGCTCTTCATCAAAAATTCTCCCATCTCGGAATCCTGCCGGGGCGTGCTCACCACTTTGAACGCACTGGGTCTCGATGTGAGCAAGCGCGACCTGTCCGCCATCCGCCGCTGGTTCGCGGACTGGGATCCCGACGCCTACGTGACACACTGCATGGAGGTGGCGAACGTCCGCACCATCTGCATGACCAACTCGCCGTTCGACGAAGTGGAGCGGGCGGTCTGGGATCGGGGATTCAAGCGCGACTCCCGCTTCACCACCGCGCTGCGCATCGATCCGTTGCTGCTCTCCTGGCCATGCACCTGCGCTCAGCTCGCGGGCTGGGGCTACAAGGTCACGGAAGATCTGACCGTCCACACCATCAGCGAGGTGCGTCGTTTCCTCGCCGACTGGACGGAGCGCATCAACCCGCGCTACCTCATGGTGTCGCTCGCGCCCGATTTTCAATTCCCCGCGCAGAACGAATGCGCGCATCTGATCGAGAAAGCCATCGTGCCGCACTGTCGCGACACGGGTCTGCCCTTCACGGTCATGCCCGGCGTGCGCCGCCAGATGAATCCCGAACTGCGTCTGGCCGGGGATGGCGTGGGGAACACCGACCTTGCGGCGCTGCAAAATCTTTGCGCCATGTATCCCGACACCAAGTTCGCCGCCACCGTGCTGGCGCGGGAAAACCAGCACGAGCTGTGCGTCATGGCGCGCAAGTTTCGCAATTTGCACATTTTCGGCTGCTGGTGGTTCCTGAACAATCCGAGCCTCATCGACGAGATGACGCGGATGCGCGTGGAGATGCTGGGCCTGACCTTCACCCCGCAGCACTCGGATGCGCGGGTGCTCGATCAAATCATCTACAAGTGGACGCACTCGCGGCAGGTCATCTCCAAGGTGCTGGTCGAAAAGTACGGTGACCTCGCCGCCACCGGCTGGGCACCCACGCGCGAGGAAATCCAGCGCGACGTGGAGAAGCTCTTCGGCGGGGCCTTCGACGAGTTTTGCGCGTTGCAGTTGCGGTAGGCGCGCTCCGTTAGGGCTGGGAAATCTGTCGGTACTTCCCCCTCGCGCCGACGCCTTTCTCCCGCTATAAAAGCACGCAGTTCCTGAAACGTATTTTGATGGAATGGCGCGTTCGGGCGTCAGAGAAAGCGACTCGCAGCAGACACGACGTGAACATGAGTGAAAAATATTTTCGAAATGGCAAATTCGAGTTGATCCCAGCCTGGTGGGTGAGGGCGTGCGCAGCCCTCCTGCTCGTGACCGGCAGCTTGCCGGCCGCGACGATGGCGTTGAGGAACGCCTCCTTCGAGGAACCGGCTTTCTCAGGCGCAGGCCCGCAGGCCACGAACGTCGTGCCGGGTTGGACGGTGTCCGGGGCGGCGGGTGTGTTCGCGAACAACGGAGCGTTTGGCAACAAGCTGACGGAGGCCGACGGCGCACAGATGGCGTTCCTCAACGGCACGCAGATGAGCGCGTTGTCGCAGGACGTCGCTCCGCGACTCGATCCGCTCACCGCTTACACGCTCACTGCCAGCATTGGTCTGCGCAAAGACACACCGCTGGCCAAGGGTGGTTCGCTGCTCCTGCGTTTGCAGTCTTACGATCCGGTCACGAGCAACCGCTTCCGCACTCTGGCCATCAAGGAAATCCAGGTCGGACGCGAACCACTGAGCGACGAGAAGCTGTCTGAATTCGCGGCCACTTTCACCAGCGGATTGACTGCGCCCAAGGGCGGGCTGCGCGTCGTTATTTCCGTGGGAGAAAAAGCCACCGGCAAGACAGGCGACTGGACGGTGGATCAAGTGCGTCTGGAATCGAAGCCCGCCGCACTGGAAGTCGCGGTCAAGCTTGGTGCCAGTCCCGCCACGGCTAAAGGTGCCGCGAAGAAATCGGTTCACTACAACCGCGACATCCGCCCGCTCCTTCAGGACAACTGTTTCTCCTGTCACGGCCCGGACTCGGCGAGCCGCAAGGCCGGGCTGCGCTTGGATCGCTTTGAAGACGCCACTGCCTCGCGCAAGGGCGACATCGCCATCGTGCCCGGCTACCCGGAGAAGGGCGAGATCATGGGCCGACTGCTCGCGAAAGATCCGGACGACCTCATGCCGCCACTCAAGTCGCACAAGAAGATCACTCCGGGACAAATTGAAATGATCCGCACTTGGATCGCGGAAGGTGCGGAGTATGAACTGCACTGGTCCTTCCTCGCCCCGACGCGCCCCGCGCTGCCGCCGGTGAAGAACACCAAGTGGGCGAAGAATCCCATCGACCGTTTCATCCTCGCACGCTTGGAGAAAGAAGGACTGCAGCCCGCGCCCGAAGCGGATCGTCGCACGCTCGCGCGACGCTTGAGTCTCGATCTGATTGGCCTGCCGCCGGAGCCGGAACTGGTCGAAGCGTTCGTGAAGGACAAGTCCCCCGACGCCTATGAAAAGCTGGTGGACCAACTTATGGCCTCGAAGCACTGGGGCGAACATCGCGGGCGCTACTGGCTGGATGCGGCGCGCTACGCCGACACGCATGGGATTCACTTCGACAACTTCCGCGAGATGTGGAGCTACCGCGACTGGGTCTTCAACGCCTTCAACACCAACATGCCGTTCAGCCAGTTCACCATCGAGCAGTTGGCGGGCGATTTGTTGCCCAAGGCCACGATGGAGCAGCAGACCGCCTCGGGCTTCAATCGCAGCCACATCACCAGCAACGAGGGCGGCCTGATCGACGAGGAATATCTGGTGCTTTACATGAAGGATCGTTCCGAGACGGCGGCGGCAGTGTGGATGGGACTGACGGCGAATTGCGCAGGCTGCCATGATCACAAGTTCGATCCACTGAGCCAGCGCGAGACTTATGAACTGGCGGCGTTCTTCAACAACTCGACCATCACGGCCAAGGACGGCAACCGCCGCGATCCGCCGCCCACGCTGGTCGTGCCGACGCCGGAGGATCGGACGCGGTGGGACAAACTTCCGACCATCCAAGACGAGGCGAAGAAGAAGGTGGCAGACCGGCGCAAGGAGTCGCGTCCGGAATTTGATTCGTGGGCCAAGCAGCCCGCGCCGGAGCCATTCGCAAAACTGATCCCCCAGGAGAAACTCCAACTTTACGCGGCTCTGAACGAAGGGCAGGGGACGACGCTCGGGTTCACGGTCAACGGCGAAGCGCGCTCACTGGACGCCAGCACGAACACGGTTTGGGGTTCGGGTCAGGTGGCGGCCAAGGCATTCAAGGCCACCAAGGGGGCGACGCTGGTGGTGGCCGACGCGGGCGACTTCGACACCACGAATTCCTTCTCCTACGGCGCGTGGGTCAAGCCCGCAGAGGCGGACATCACCGGCGCGGTTTTCGCGCGCATGGACGAGCCGAAGAACGATTATCGCGGTTGGGAT
>JAYVWQ010000413.1:0-3207 GCA_043785945.1 Akkermansia sp. | reverse complement strand
CAAGAGGAAGCCGAATGCCAGACCACAAACCACTCCGGCCAACAGCTTGGGCGCTGCGGCCACAGGCGGCGCAGGCTTTTCTGTCGATTGCTTCACCGCTTGGCCGGGATCAATCATGGTAGTTTCAAAGTTTGAAGAGCGTCATGGCCACGGCGATGCCGCCGATGAAAAAGCAAATCACGGCGATCCACGAAGCGACGTTGAGTTGCATGGTTCCGCTGATGCCGTGCCCGCTGGTGCATCCCACCGCGAGGCGCGCGCCAAAGGCCATGAGAATGCCGCCTCCCAACGCGACTCCCGCACGCAGCGTAATGCTGTCGCCGAATCGGTCAATCCACATGGGCGGAAGCCATTCGTTGACGAACTCGCCACCGGTGACGGCGGCAATCGCGCCGCCCACGATGGTTGAAACGACAAAGACAAATTCCCAGCCCACTCGCGGCGGGTTCTCCTTGAAGTAGGCCAGCGATTCGGTATGGCGTTTCGCAAACAACTTTCCGATGAAGCCTGACACTTGGGCATAGAAGGACGATGCGCCGATGGGCTTGTCTGAAAAATAAAAGGTCAGCCACGAAAGAACGCCGATGCCCGCGCCCACAACATAGGGCGACCAGGCCGGGCCGGGATAGTTGAGCGCGTTCACATCTTGTTCCGCCGCGAACGCAGCGTGCATGGGGAGCAGGAAAAGACTGCCAATGAGACAAGAGATTTTTCTGCGCGCCCTCATTTCGCCTCCTTCTTCTTCTCGATCACGCCATCCACTGGAAATCCTGCTTTCTTCCATGCCTGCCAGCTTCCGGGCACGTTGCAGACGCAGCCAAATCCTTCCCGTTTCAGAATGCTCGTCGCAATGCTCGCACGGTAGCCGCTGTCGCAATACACGGCGGTTGGTTTGGTCTTGTCCAGTTTGTCGAGGTGCTCGCGCAGTTCGCCCAGGAAAATATGGCGGGCATTCGGAATGTGACCGCCTTTCCATTCGTCCGGCGAACGCACGTCGAGCAGTTGCAACTTTTTCCCGCGCGCTTTGATTTCATGCACGGTCATCTGCCCGACCTCATCCAGCGGCAGCCCGGCGTTGTCCCACGCCTTCATTCCGCCAACGAGATAGCCGGCAAACTTAGTGTAACCTGTGCGCAGAAAGAGACGGACGACCTCGTCGAGCTTCTCGTCGGACTCCAGGACCAGAAGAATCGGTTTGTCGGAGTCGAGCAGCCAGCCCGCCCAAATGGAGAGCATGGGCGAGCCGCCGATGCTGAGCGCGCCTTTGATGTGCCCGCCGCCAAAGGCCAGCATCATGCGGGTATCAATGAGCACGTTGTCACTATCCTCGGTTGCTTCCTTGAAGAATTTCGGAGGAAGGCCACGCACCTTGGGCAGATTGCCGAGCACCTCCGGGCCTTTCGCGTTCAACTTCTTCATGCGCGGATAGTAAGTCGGCGCGGGCGGCGCGGTGGAGAGAGCGTAATCGGTGAAGCTTTTCACATCCTGGAATTGCAGGAACGCATTGAAGCGCCGCTCATAGCCAATCGTGCTGCTCAGCCGGTCGCCGATGTCCGCGCCGCAGGGCGAGCCGTGCCCGTGCGCCGGATAAATAATCACGCCATCGGCGAGCTTGAGGTAAAAATCGCGCAGCGTGTGGAACTGCTGTTCGGCCAGCTTTTTTGCCTGGGCGTTGCCAAGGAGATCGGGTCGTCCGGCGGAACTGACAAACAGCGAGTCGCCCGTGAGCACTCCCCAAGGCGCGTCGGGGTGATCCTTCTCCGCCAGAGAATAGGCAACGTGCTCCGGCGTGTGGCCGGGGGTATGCCGAACGGTAATCAGAACGGAGCCGAGCTTGAACGTGTCTCCGTCTTTGAGCTTCTCGTGATCAAAGCCGTAGCGCGCCCCGCCTTCATGACTGGCAAAAATTTTCGCAGACTCGACTCGCGCGCAAAGCTCACGCGCACCGCTGACCAGATCAGCATGGATGTGGGTTTCACAAATGTGCGTGATTGACACCTGCTTTTCGCGGGCGAGTTGGAGGTAGCAGTCCACGTCCGGGCGCGGATCGAACACGGCGGCGACTCCTTCGGAATCATCGCCGACCAGATAAGAAAGCTCGGCGATGCCGTCGGTTTGAATGCGTTCAAAGATGAGAGCCATAAAGTTTTAAGGGTTGGTTTGCGGTTGCGGATGACGCCGTTCGAGCCACACGAGCGCGATGCCGATCACGACCGTCAACACGATGATCCAAATCCACGGCGATGTGCTCGTAATCTGAGGCAGAGTGACTTTTCCCCAATCGCTCATCAATTTGAAAACCGGCTGCAACTTGGGAAAAAGCACAACGTAAGCGCCCGCCCCGAACAGCATCCCCAGCACGCCGATCATCGCATCGCGCCGGCCTTCGCCACACGCCGCGACGCTCGTGCCTGGGCACAGGCCAAAAACCGCCATCCCAATCCCGAAGAGCGTGCCGCCAATCAGCACGCGCGCCACGGACGCAGTCTGAATGTGGAGAGATGCCATACCCAGCGCGACCAGTGCATGAACGCCGATCGTGCCGACGACAATCGCGGTGCCCATGATTTTGAAGACGGTCCAGTCCTTGAGCAGAAATTGGCCAAGGATTTTCTGGAACTTCGCCACCTGCCCCTTTTGCAGCAGAACGCCGAAGACGATCCCGGTCACGAGACCAAGCCCCAATTTAAGCGGTTCATCAAACATGGTTACGGCCCTCCTTTCCGTAGATGAGGAATGTCGTTGCGATCCCCACGGCAAAAATGAGTGGAGCGAACATCCAACTGGAAAGCGCGAGTTGCAGCACGCCGCTGATCGCGTGGCCGCTCGTGCAGCCTTGCGCGATGCGTGCGCCCAGCATCATGATGAACCCGCCCACGAACGCGCCAAAGTATCGCACGGCCGGTTTGTCGCCAAAGCGCCAGCGCCACAGCGGCGGCACTCGTTCTGGGGAGCGATCACCGGAGAGCTTCGAACTGAGATACGCGCCGAGAAAGACGCCGACAACGAGCATCCATTCCCAATCGATCTTCGGCGATTTGTTCTCCTTCGCCTTCTCGGCGAAATAGGGATTGTTTTGCGCGAGTTGCGGCGCGGCGGCCTTCTCCGTCAGCGCGGCGGTGTACTCAAAGGCCGTGGTGATGCCGATCTGCCGGTCGGCCGTCGCAAAAGTGAACCAGCTCAGCACGCCGATCCCCGCACCGACGA
>JAYVWQ010000412.1:0-9822 GCA_043785945.1 Akkermansia sp. | reverse complement strand
CGCGTTCCACCGAAAGAGAATCTTCTGGCGGCAACACCCCTCACCCTCAATCCCTCTCCCCGTTGAGGTGAGAGGGAGGCCGGAGGCCGTGACCCCACTCGTAATCGCACCCGTCGCCTCGCCGCTTGCCAGCGCGGGTTCCATTGCTACGCTGCGCCCATGAAAAATTTGTGCCTCGCCCTTTGTGCCCTGATGCTCATTTCCGCCGCTCCCGCGTGGGCCGCTGCGGCGCCCGCCACGGGGCAACTCACCCACGTCGTCGCCTTCAAATTCAAGAAGGCCGTCACTGACAAGCAGAAGAAGCAGGTGGCCGACGCCTTCGCCGCGCTGCCCGCCGCCATCCCGCAAATCACCTCCCTGAAGCACGGCACCAACGTGAGCAAGGAAGGCTTCAACCAGGGATTCACCCACGCCTTCGTCGTCACCTTCGCCAACGAGAAGGACCGCGACATTTATCTCGAGCACGAGGCGCACAAGAAGTTTGGCAAGCTGCTCGACGGCCTGCTCACGGACAAAGGCGTGTTCGTGATCGACTTCGTGTCGGGCAAGTAAGGCGGCGCGGTGCCGGGTCAATACACCAGCACCAGCACCGCCGCCTGTTCCGCCGACTTCACCACATCCTCAAACTTCCGCTCCTTGGTGTTCGCGTCCTTGACGCTTGGCGGCGACTTCCGGCACGGATTCGAGGAAGCTGAGGAGGAAGCTGCTCTTCACCGCGTAGTTCACGTTCTCCGGCATGGACCCGCTCGCGGCCAGCGCCGCCCGCGCGTTCAGCTTGGCCGACACCACGCCCACCACGTTCCCGCGTTCGTCCACCAGCGCGCCGCCCGAATTGCCCGGCTGCACCGGCACGCTGATTTGAAAATACCGCGCGTCATCCTGCGCGCCGGAGAGAGAAGCGATTTCGCCCCGCGCCAGCTTGGGCGCGAATCCTTGCAGACCGACATTGGGAAAACCCACCGTGGCCGCCGTGCTCCCCAGCCGCATGGCGCGACTCGCCACCACGGGCAAGGCTTGGAACTTTCCCTCCGCCTTGAGCAACGCCAGGTCATTGGCCGCATCCACCTTCACCACCTTGGCGGTGATGATTCCCGCGCTGGTGCCAAACGCACTTGTGCGGCGGTGCGATCCGAATGGCAATTCGCGATCTTCGTTTTCATCACTAGAAAAAGTTTCTCTTTTGTGGAAAGTGGCAAGAGTTAAAAAACCGTTGTGAAATGCACCTATAGATTTCCTGTCAAATGGGCCATGCGTGTGAATGGGCTTCGGTCTTTTTCGCATGACGGGTGGCAATACGATTTTGTGGCTGACAATGGGCGCATCTCGCAATTGCTAGTCACTGTTCCTGTGGAGCAATCCGATCCATTGCCGGAAATCATTCCAAACGCAGAGGACAGAAATTCCCTCGACCTTCGGTTAAATCAGCCATCGTGTTCCGACCTCTTGATCAAAAGTTTGCGGACACTGGAGGGCTTTTTGTCGGTGTATGGCCTGGAACGAATTGCACTGGACGAAGCCGACATCTCTTGGGTTCCCGAAACCGAAGAAGAAAAAGAACGGCTCAAAATTGGGAAATTTTCGCTGAAATTTACGAAGCCTGACGACATGAAAATGCTAGCGCCATTCAGCGTTGTTTCGCGATCAATAATCGCGGCCAAGAACACTTTGGATTGGGATGTGCCCTTGGGCTTCTTCCGCAAAGGCCGGAATGATTTTTTGGAGCGCAGGTATATCGACGCAATTTACGACTTCTATTTTCTGTTGGAAACAGTGTTCGGCAATGGAAAAACCAAGAATGCTCAGGTTGCGATGGAGTTCAAGAATTCAGCCGAACTCGTAGCTTTCACTGGTCAAGTTTTGAAGAATGGAGAACAAAGCATTCTCAGAAGAGGCGGAAGGAAGAATCTGTTGGATACGTTCTTGGCCAAGTACTCAAACAAGTCTACCGCTGAGTATTTGGAGTGTGTCGTCAATTTGCGTGGGTTTCTCCACCACCATTCGAGCCGCAACAAAAACATTTGGAATCCAGCTCTGGAATTCGAGTACGAGCTCGACGCCCTGCTTTTGCAGAACCTTTGCTTCGAGGTTTGCTGCAAGAAAGTTGAATCATTGATTTGTTCTCCCATTAAATAAGCGTAGTGCCCACTAAACTTTGAAAGTGACTCATGAACACGCCGTTTGAAGAAGCCTCTATTGTCAGAACCGTTATCAAAGGTTTTTTCATTCAGCCTGATGATACTCGATGCATTGATAAGCTCACGGATGCTGTCTTGAACGTTGTCAAAGGTCGCACCAACAATGCGACCGCACGTTACGACCTTCGGCGGGCACTCGCAGAAATTCAGCACGAGGCAGACGACGATAGATTGGACTTATGCATCGAGACCGCTCAGGCGCTTGCATCCGGTTACAATCGTTGGCTTCAAGATCAAACCGACATGGATGAATATCCCGCGTGGGAACTGCATCCGGTGTTTCAGCGAAAAGAGATTGTCGATTGGTCCCAGAAGTGGCGGGAAAATGGTGGTGGAAATTATCCGCGCGGTCAGATGATTGCATTGAAAAACGACCCTATCTGGGCTCGGATCAGCGCATTCCATTTGCCGTTTCCTCCATTCGAGTTGGACAGTGGGATGCGCTTTGATGGAATTCCCAGAATCGAAGCAGAAGAACTTGGACTGCTTGCCCGGCTTGAGCGGATTGAACCCGGTTCCGTGAATCATGATTTTGAGAAAGAGCTACGGGCACGGGTCCGGTCATGGTTCAGCAAATGCGACGACGAGCCAGAGTAGCAATTTTCGGGAGCCAGCCGCCCGCTTCTTCCCCCGCCCTCCGCTGCCGCCCGTCTCGCGAACTCCCCATTGGCCGCCCGCCGGACTCCTGATGGAAGGCCGCAGTCTCGCCGTGTCGGGACTCACCTTCACCCACCGCGACGTTGACGGGAAAAGTTTCCGGCGCTCGGCCGCTCAGCCCCGTTGGGGCGGCATCTTTGTAGAACCCACGCGAAAGAATTCCCAAGCTCCGTCAGGAGCGGCATCGTCCGCGCAAAACATTCGGCGCAGCATTTCCAGAACATGCCGCCCCGACGGGGCTGGAGATTTGTTTGGTTGTCGTTTCTACAAAGATGTCGCGCCTACGGCGCTCGTCCGTTCAACGCCAACGGCGTTGCATCCCTCAGCCCAGCGGTTGCGAGGCCCGGCGAGCTACCCTGGGTTACGTGGTGAAAAGTTCTTCAACCCTGAAGGGGTTGCAGCCTCCGGTCTGGGGCGGCCGTGTCCGGCTGGCTGCAACCCCTTCAGGGTTGGGGAAAAATAATCGCGGACAATTCCCAGGGTAGCTCGTGCCTCGCAACCCTGGGCTGAGTGACGAAATCCCTTTGGGATAAAGAACTTCGCGCCGCGCCGCCGCCCGTCTCGCGAACTCCCCATGACCCGCGCTTCGCCGCCGCGCCGCCACGACTGGCAACCAAGGCGGGCTGATCGGAAGAAGCATTGAGCAAAACAAAGGCCCGCGCTACGGTTCGCGCATGACGGTCACATTGCCGAAGAAGCTCGAAGCGTTTGTGCAGCGCAAAGTGCGCGCCGGAGATTTTCGCGACGCCGGGGCCGCCGTGCGCGAGGCCGTGCGCCAGTGGAGCGAGCAGCAGAACGACTGGAGCAAGGACGGCCCGGAGTTGAAATCGTTCCTGCTCGAAGCGGTGCGCGGTCCTCACCGTCCGCTGCGCCCCGAGGAACTGGATGAGATGGAGCGGCGCGTCCTCGCGGAGAAATCCCGGAAATGCCGCTGACGCTTCAGCAGTCGGATTGCTTTCTGGCTGATGTGGAAATCCAGTTCCGCTGGTATCTCGAACACGCGGACGTGGAAGTGGCGCGGCGTTATCGGAAGGCGGTTCAAGCCACGATGGCGAAGTTGCAGGAACGACCGGAAGCCGGACGGCGGCGATTTGCCAATGACCCCGATCTAAAAGGCGTGCGCTGCTGTCTGGTGGTGAAGCCCTTTGCCAAACAACTGCTCTTTTACCGCATCGAAGGCAAAGCGCTGGTGATGGAGAGGACGATTCACGGAGCGCGGGATTTGCCCCGGCGCTTGAAGCAGCCGCCGGGAGCGGACGACTAAATCACGCTGCCCGTCTCGCGAACTTCCCACTGCCTGCGCTCTGCCGCCGCGCCACTGCGTCCAAGCAGCTACGCGATCAATTCCCGGATCACCCGCCCATGCACATCCGTCAGCCGTCGATCAATGCCGTTGTGGCGGAAGGTGAGCTTCTCGTGATCGAGACCGAGCTGATGGAGAATGGTGGCGTGGATGTCATAGACCTCGGTGGGCGCGTTGCGGTCGCGCGGCTTGTATCCCCACTGATCGCTTTCACCGTGCGTGATGCCGCCCTTGATCCCGCCGCCGCAGAGCCAGTTGGTGAAACAATACGGATTGTGATCGCGCCCCTGGCCGCCCTGCGTGCTGGGCATGCGTCCAAACTCGGTGGTCCAGAGCACAATCGTGTCGTCGAGCATCCCGCGCTGTTTCAGGTCGCGGATGAGCGCGCTCGCGCCGCGCGCAAAACCTCGCGCCAGCGGGCCGTGGTCGCGCTCGATGTCCTCGTGTGAATCCCAGTTGCGGCGCGGGAAGCCGTTGTCGTTGCCGCTCCACACCTGCACGAAACGCACGCCGCGTTCCAGCAGCCGGCGCGCGACCAGGCACTTGCGCCCGAAGTAATCAATCTCTTCGGCGGCGTTGATTTCCTTGGGCCACGCCTTCACGTCATTGCGCACGCCGTACATTTCGAGAATGCCGGGCGGCTCCTTGGCCAAGTCGAGCGCCTCGGGCGCGGCGAGCTGCATCTTGGCCGCCAGTTCGTAGCTGCGGATGCGCGAATCCAGCCGGTCGTCGCCGTCGCGCGTGGCGGCGTGGCGGCGGTTGAGCTGCGTGAGCAGCGCCGTGCCGGCCGCGTCGCTGGCGGACGTGATGTAATCGCCGCGCTGGTCGGGAAACAAATCTGAGATGGGCGTCTCGGTGCCGGGATAAATCACCGTGCCCTGATGTTGCGCAGGCAGAAACGCCGCGTCCCAATTCTTCGTCCCGTTTGACGCCAGCCCGCGATGATCGGGCAGCACGACGAAGGTCGGCAGATTGTCGTTCATCGAGCCGAGTCCGTAACTGGCCCAGCAGCCCAGGCCGGGAAAGCCGGGCCGGTTGAAGCCGGTCGTCTGAAGCAGCGTGCCCTGCGAGTGAACGCCCGTCTTGCCCACGAGATTGTGAACCCATGCGATTTCATCCACGACCGCGCCGAGATCGGCGACGACCTCACTGAGCTGCTTGCCGCTCTGGCCGTACGCTTTGAAGGGCCACACCGGCGCCTTCCACGGGCCGAGCCCGTCCTGAAACGCCTCGACGGGTTCGCCGAAGTCGGACTTCTCGCCGTGCCGCTTCACGAGTTCGGGCTTGTGATCAAACAGATCAATGTGGCTGGCCGCGCCGGCCATGAAAAGTTGCACGACGCGCTTCGCTTTCGGCGGATGATGCAGCTTGCCGGTGAACACACCGGGCGTGGCGGCAAGCAACTTCTCCTGTCCGAGCAAGGCCGCGAGGGCGATGCCTCCGAGTCCGCCGCCGCTCGTCCAGAGAAAGTCGCGCCGCGTCATCGCAGCGAAGGCCGCGCGGCGGTGAAAGGGTGAGTCGTGAAGTTTCATGGCGTGGTTCCTCAGTCGATGAACGCGAACTCGTTGAGGTTGATGATGACGCGACAGGTGTTGGGCAGACCGTGTTGTGTAGCGTAAGTGGTGAGGGCGCTCAGTTCGTCGGCGCTGGGGTCACGCTGAATCGCGAGACGAAAGGCACGCGTGATTTGCGGCGCAAGCTCCGCGCCGGATTCCTTCGTCACGCGGCCCGCAAAATCCTTCGCCATCACGACCATCAACTGGTTGTTGAGCTGGGCCAGCGCCTGGAGCGGCGTGAGGGTTTGGTTGCGCTTGTCCACCAGCATCGAAGGGTCGGCGCAATCGAGCGCGGCCATCCACGGCTGCTGCTGACTGCGCACGATGAAGCGATAGACGGAGCGGCGGTGGAGCTTGGGATTCTCCGGGTCGGCAAGTTGATACTCGTAGTGCGGCGAGTGCTCGGGGTGCGTGATGACAAAGTCCTGAAAGCTCGGCCCGCCCATCGTGAGATCGAGTTTGCCCGCGACGGACAGCACGGTATCGCGAACGGCCTCGGCTTCCAGCTTGCGCCGGTTCATGCGCCAGAGCAGCCGGTTGTCGGCGTCGAACTGTTCCGCGTCAACATTGCGCACGTCGGAACGCTGACGATACGCGGCACTGGTCACGATGAGCCGGTGCAGTTGCTTGAACGAACCGCCGTTGTCATCGCGGAACGTGACGGCCAGCCAGTCGAGCAGCTCGGGATGCGATGGCAACTGGCCCATGCGCCCAAAGTCATTCGGCGAATCCGCGAGCGCGCGACCGAAATGATATTGCCAGACGCGGTTCACGATGCTGCGCCAAGTGAGCGGATGCCGCGCCTCCGTGAGCCAGCGCGCCAGCGCGGCGCGGCGCTCGCCTTCAGGAGCGTTCGTCGCCACGGTGAAACGCGCGGGCAAACCTTCAATGCATGACAGCGCGCCAGGGCCGACGGCAGCGCCGGGCTTCTTCACATCGCCGCGCGCGAGCAGAAAAATCTGGCGCGGCTGGCCGTCCTTCGCGCCCGTGCCGATGAAGTTGCCGCTGCCGCTGTGAATCGTGCCGGCATAGACGACGCTCGCAGCCGGGAGCCTGGTCAGTTCAGCGTTCACTCTGGTCAGCGAGCTTTCCGTGTCGGCGAGTTCCTTCCGTGATGCTGCATCCAGCGCCCGCTCCAACAAATCCGCGCGCTGTTTTCTCAGATCGGCGAGTTGGGCAGCGTTGTCTGAAGCAGCGGCGGGATAAATGCCGTCGGTGAGATTGCCCCGCTGCCAGCGCGGTGCGGCCTCGATGGTATCAAACGCCGTCACGGTTTTACCAGCGGCCCGGTTCAAGCCTGCCGCGTCGAAGGCCTGCAACTCGGCCAGCGCGAAAATAAAATCGTTCTGGCGCGGCGCGAGCCGGGTGGCGGTGACGCGGAGGAAGCGCACGGTCCTTCCGTTCACCGAAAAATTCTGCGGCGCGATGCCGGGGTTTGCGAAGTCCGCCTGCGTTTGGTCCACGAGCAACGTCACCGCGCCACTAAATTCCGCGTCAGCGCACACCTCGATTTTGAAACGCACGGGAAAACCAAAGCCCGCGCCGATCTTGTTGAAGTCATCATGACACGGCGCGAGCACGACCTTCTCCAGCGTCGCGTTCGTGCCCAGATCCACCTGCACCCACTTCGTCACGTCCTGCTTCGGATCGATGCCAGAGTGATAGCCGAACTCGGGCCGCTGCTGGCTCGCGCTAGACTTCTCGGCCGCCGCGAGACGCTTTTCCAAATCGGCGAGTTCCAGACCAGCCGCCGATTTGGCCCGTGCCATCAGGGTGGTCTGGCGCTGGGTGAGTTCCAGTTTGCGCGCATCAAGTTCATGACGTTGCCGCGCCACCGCCGGGTCGCGGTCGTATTTGCGGTCGGCGCGGTCGAGCGCGGAGAAGACGGCTTGCAGCGCGTAGTAATCCTCCTGCGGCAGCGGATCGAATTTGTGATTGTGGCACTGCGCGCAGTGAATTGTGGTCGAGTTGAAGGTGCTGATGGTGTTGGCCACCATGTCGTCGCGGTCGAGATGCCGTGCAATTTTTCCATCCACCTTCGTCTCCGGCACCTCCGCGTGGCCGATCATGTCCCACGGTCCGGCGGCAATGAAGCCGAGCGCCTCGATGCCGTCTCGGGTGTCCGGGAACAGCATGTCGCCCGCGATCTGTTCCTGCACGAAGCGCGCGTAGGGCTTGTCCTCGTTGAAGGCGCGGATGACGTAGTCGCGATAGGGCCAGGCGTTCGGGCGCGGCTGGTCCTTGTCATAGCCGTGCGTCTCGCCGTAATGCACCACGTCGAGCCAGTGCCGCGCCCAGCGCTCGCCGTAGCGCGGCGAGGCGAGCAGCCGGTCCACCAGCTTCTCGTAGGCGAGCGGGTCGGGGTCCGCGACGAATGCATCCGCTTCCTCGGGTGACGGCGGCAATCCGATGAGATCAAAATAAATCCGGCGCAAGAGTGTGTGACGATCCGCCGCAGGAGCAGGCGCGAGCTTTTTGCCCGCCAGCCGGGCGCGAATGAAAGCGTCGAGAGGATTGGCATTCGTGCCCGGCACCACCGGACGCACGAGAGGTTTAAGCGACCACCAGTCGCGCTGGTCGGCGAGCTTCACCCCCGCTCCGTCGGGCCACACCGCACCTTGATCGATCCACGCGCGCAACATGGCGACTTCCTTGGCCGACAGCGGCTCGCCCTTCGGCGGCATCTTCGTGTCCGGGTCTGCGCCGGAAACAAATTTGATCAGGGGACTCGCCGCGCTTTTCCCCGGCACGATGGCTTGGTGTCCTGATTCACCGCCGGCCAGCGCGATCCGTTTCACGTCGAGCCGGTACTCGCTCTTCTGTTTCTCCGGCCCGTGGCAGGAGACGCAGTGCTTGGCGAAGATCGGCTGCACGTCGCGCAGGAAATCCACCGGCTTCGCCGCCCATCCACGCGCGCAAAAAATCGCGGCCAGCGCGATCAGCGTGCGGCAGTGGCTTGGCTTCATTCCGGAGTCAGACGATTCAGGCGGGCGTTAAACGAATGTGAAGGGCGCATGAAAAAGTTTTCAAATCTGGGAAGTCACGCCGTGCGCCCGATTTTGTTCAGCCGATGAAATTGTAGTCGTACGGCTTGCGCATTTCGCGGGCGAGCTGGGCGTTGCCTTCCTTCGCCCCGTCGCCGACAAAAATTTCCGCCGCCGGGTCCCACTGAAATTTTCGGCCCAGCCGCAGCGCGATGACGATGAGATGTCCGACGCACGCGGAGCGATGGCCGGCTTCCACGGGGCTGATGGGATCTTTGCGGGAGCGCACGCAGTCGAAGAAGTTGCCCATGTGATCGTTGCTGACTTCGAGGCGGACGGCGTTGTCGGGCAGCGGCGTCTCGATGATGCCATCCTTACTCGCTTCAAGGTTGGCGCGGTTGACCCAAATCCAACCCTCGGTGCCGATGAACTTCACGCCGTTGCGCTGTCCGTTCGGTTTGATGACCCCGCCGAACGGGCTGTCGTCCGGTGTCGTCCTTACCACCTGCGTGACGCCGTTGGCCCAGGTGAGCGTGGCTTCAAATTCGTGGGGCGCGGTGTAGCCGCCGGGAATGGTATCCGCCAGCGGCCGGGCTTCGACGGCCGTCGGGCCGTCGAGTCCGATGGCCCAGCGCGCGATGTCGTTGTGGTGCGCGCCCCAGTCCGTGACCGGGCCGCCCGAGTAATCGAACCACCAGCGAAAAGTGCTGTGCGTGCGCTCCTTCAAATACTCGACCTGGGGCGCCTGGCCGAGCCAATAATCCCAGTTGAATCCTTCGGGCACGCGCTGGGCTTGAAAGGGGCCGGCGCGCAGACCGGCGGGCACGAATACGTTCACCTGCTTCAATTTGCCGATGCGCCCGTTGCGGACCAACTCGCAGGCGAGACGGAATTTTTTGTCGCTGCGCTGCTGGGTGCCGGTTTGCAGGACAATGCCGCTCGTGCGCACGGCTTTGACCAGCCGTTTGCCTTCGTCAATCGTGAGCGTGAGCGGCTTCTCGCCATAGACATTTTTCTTGGCCCGGGCGGCGGCGAGATTGACCAGCGTATGCCAGTGATCGGGCGTGGCCTGGAGAATGATTTGAATGTCGTCGCGCTCCATGACCTTGCGGAAGTCGGTGAAGGTC